>NZ_JALOAN010000024.1 GCF_023228785.1 Sulfurimonas sp. | reverse complement strand
AAGGCCGTAGCCTGCAAAGCTTCTATCCCCAGTTCAAATCTGGGTGGCACCTCCAGTTTTATAATTTAAAAATTTTTTAACTACACAAGTGGATCTTTGGCAGAGTTGGTCGATTGCACCGGTCTTGAAAACCGGCGAGGGTTATACCTCCCAGAGTTCGAATCTCTGAGGGTCCACCACTTACCCCTACAAACCCCTATTTTAGCCACTTTCAAAGAATTTTAAAAACTAGCTGTGATACAAATGAGACACAACTGTGTAACAAATATTACACAAACACAACAAAATATCTCACAAAAAGAAATAATATATATTACTTTATAAAAAGAGTTAAAAAAAAGATATATAGACAAAGCTTAAGAAGTTCTAATCTTGAGTATTGTATGCTTCAAAGAGATAAAATTATGGAGAAACCAATGTTTTGGGAACCACATAAAAAAGGGTTTTTCATAGATAAGACAACTTCAATGAGAACAGATGAAGAAGGTAATATTATCTCAAGTAAAAATAGATATAGAGTCTCCCCCTCACTACCTTCAGAAACAGAAGAAGATGCAATAAAGAAAGAGATTGAGTTAAATTCTATTTCATCACATGAAGTCAATAGTAACATTAACTTAAAGACACCAAATGTATGGAATGAGATCTGGGAAAATTTAGATGATTATCTAAAAGAATTTCTGGATGAGATCCAAAAACAAAGAAGACTGACAGACAACACAATCAAAAATATGAACAGCGGCTTTCAATATTTGAGACTCTTTTGTAAAAAAGACACTATCCCAAATTTAAAATTTTACAAGAATGTACAAAACTCTCTAGAGATGATACCCAGAGACTTTCTAAGAAGTAAGAAATGGGAAAAATTCTCAGTAGAAGACATAGAGAAAAATTTTGACAATTGTGACTACGAGACCATGAATTCTAAAACAATCAACAAGCACATAAATTTTCACAAACAATTTTTTTCATGGCTTGAGTATAATAATGATATATATAAGACAAATATGAACAAGCTAATACCTCTGTTTGAAGAAGATGAAGTTGTAAAAGTTGAGTATTCAGAGGAAGACTTAAAAGCAATTTTTGAATATGACTTAAATTCAGAGTACAGAGATTTTTTTAATATTGCCCTGCACACTGGAATGAGAATGGGAGAAATTTGCTCTTTGAAAAATTCAAACATAAATGAAGATTACATTGAAATTTTTGATGGTAAAACAAAAAATGCAACTAGAATAATTCCACTTCACAAAAACATAAAAGAGATGGTTATCAATAGAGCCAAAAGCAACAATGAATATTTGCTTTTCAATGGCAACAGCAGTGCAGTAAACAAAAAGTTAAACAGATTACTAAATAAAATAATTTTAAATAAAACTAAAAGTTTACACTCATTCAGAAAGAACTTTAGCCAAATGCTGGAGCAGACAGATACCGGGGAAGAAAAATATAAAGACTACTTAATGGGACACTCAATTGCATCAGTAAGGCAGAAGCATTACAATTTAGGGAAAATTAATATAGATAAATTAAGGGAGATTATTAATAGTATATCTCCTTTTTACCATCCTCTAGTCATATCTTCATAAGTTCTAACTTTACCATAGAGAGCGATCTCAGAGAGTTCAAATTCTCTCTGCTCATTCTCTTTAAGAATTCTTTTTTCTTCCTCAGCAGCTAAAAGTCCAGCAAGATGATTCTCCATGAAAACTTTCATATAAAACTTATCAAATGAAGATGAAACAAAGCCAATAAACTTGAGATGTTTTGACTTTATTTCAGCTAACTTAGCAAGTACACCATGCCCAACCTGAGAACAAGCCCCTACTTCAATCTCTAACATTTCATACCAAGACTTATCATAAACAAGAAGCTCCCCACTTTTTGAAATCTTTTTGACAGTCAAGCTCTTTGTCTTGTATGTTTTCTTTATTAAAAACTCTTTTTTATTAAAAGTTTCATAGTGACAAACCTCTTCTCTAGTTCTTGCAACTCTATACTTTTCTTGCTCTATGGGAGTGACATTGTACTCTCTAAGTAAATTATTTTTACTGTCATAAACTTTACTATTTATGCTTACATTTGCCCTGATACACTCATATAAAGACTTATGATTAAGCTTCCAATAATCTTTATTAATCTTGCCACCAATTGTAGTCTCCCCAAAATAATATTTAGTCTTCCTAATAACCCATTTTGGGATAGTTAACCTACTTTGTGAGTAAAGATTTCTAATGCCTAATGCTCTCCTCCAACCATCAAAGACTTCTAACTCTTCTAGAGTCATATTGAAAGCAGATTTTTTCATATATTTGAGGAGATAGGGGATAGAGTAGTTCTCTTCATATTCAGCAATTACTTCTATATCATATAAGCCTAGATTTGGATTTAAGTTAGCCTTATTCTCTAATATCATTTTAAAAGATTCTACATCACTAGGCTTAACAAAATAGACAGCATGACTGTGACCTGCATAACTCCAGTGATACTCTAATGCTCTAATAAACTTAATGTTATAGCCTAGAGTCCTATTTGACTGAACCATCACATCTCTGTGTAACTTTTGAAGCTCAACAATACCATTCTTGAAGCCTGTCTCATAATCAAAGCCAACTTTAGAGAGGTTACTTTTAGTCTTGAATGGATGTAAATGTCTTTCTAATGTAATAGTAAAAAAAACAGGAACTAAACCACTGAGCTTAGCTTCTTGCTCTACTTGATTCCAGAGCATAATTGCTTCTATAGCTTTATCTTTATATTCTTGTTGAAGATTTTCTTTATAAAAGCTTATTTTACCTGATTTTTTGCTTTTGAAGTATTTGATACTTTTACTATTATTGAAGTAAGCTTCTCTACCTCTTTTCTTATGATGAAAATAGTCCCTGAAGGCTTTCCTGCAGTAATTGGGATGCTCATCTCTAGAAAACTGAGGGGGGGGATACATTAGCGGCATTAGTAAAACAAGGGGAGGCTAAAGGAATCTTAAAATCTAAAAACTCTTTGAGCTGTGATTTATACAAGCTTCTTGTATGTGGAAAAACATAGTGATGATATGGATCAGTTATTTCTTGGAGATGTTCTGGTAAATCTAAATGAAAAGTGTGATTTGTGTCTTGTGGGATTTGATCTTGGGCAAAAGAGTTCATAGCTATTATCCTTTTTTTGGATAACAGATCTGACCCTCTTACCCAAATAGACAACAATATCTCAAGCCTAAGTGGGGTCAGAAGTTACTTAAACTTTAAGACATTATTGTCTTCTTTGGATACTAATTATAAGTTGAAAATAATTATTTTTGTATATTACATAAAAAAACTTATATAATGCTGAATTTGAAGAAAAAGTAAAACTATCTTCTCCTAGAGAAAGAACTCTTTTCTTTTTCAGCTTGGGGATTCAATTTATTTTCTAACTCTTTAACTTTATCTTTTAACTCTCTCAACTCTTTACTATGTGCAGTTTCAAGCTCTTCTTTGCTTCTTTTAAGTGTTTTATGTTTACTCTCTAAATCAACATAAGAATCACTAAGACTATCTAATCTTCTAAGATTATTTTGTAATGTTTTGTTTATCGCTACTTTATCATTTGACAAAGTTTCAACTTCACTTTTAAGAGAAAGAGAATTTTCCATGGTCTCGTAAATTTCATCAGACCTTAAATTCACAACTAGATTCTTTGCATATTGCTCTTGAAGTTTTGAAGAGATATCTTTTATAGCTTTTTGATAATCAATACCTGTCCATGCGGCATTTTTTTTCAAAACTTTATCAACATATTTATCAACTATATCACTTGCTCTTTTATTTGCTCTTCTTTGCATTGCTTTATAGGCTGCAAGATTTTTGATATAAGTTTTCTTGCCACCTTTAATAACTTTGTCAACTTTGATATTATATTTATCAGCTATGCCTGATTTTTGTACATAATCATTAAAATCTTTTTGAACTAATGAATAATGTTTACCATATGGCTGCCTACCAAAACTGGCATTTAAGTCAGTAGTGAGACTATCATACTTATCAAAAAAACCATTCACGTGAACATGAGGGCTTGCTTGGTCAAGATGAACAACAGATAAGACAACTTTCATGCTCGGAAAGTTTTTTGAAACATAGTGATTAACAAGCTCGCTCAATTCTTTTGCATAAGTTTTATCCCTCTTGTATAAAGGTAGAGAAGTTATACTGAAAGTTAATTCTGTATAAGCTTTGTGAGCTTCTTTTACAAGATTGCTTGTGTTATCTCTTTCTTCTATCAGCTTCTCAATTCTTGCTTTTGCTTTATCTTTTGACTTTTGCCCCTTAGCCCTCTTCATTCTATATTTAAGTCTACTGATCTCATTTGAGATTACAGTTCTTGTTCTACTATCTTCTTTTTGCTCTCTCTTCTCACTTAAAGATTTTCTATCATTGATGCTCACATGATTGATAAACTCTTGACCTTTAGCCTTGCCACTTGACAAATTTGTTTTTCTATCATTGTGCTGTAGTCTATTCTTGAAAGATCTTTTTAACTTATAACTTTTAATTTCTAAAAATGTGCTGCTCATATGCACTCCTTTAGACATCTAATTATAAGAATGTTTTAACAATTTTGGCAAATTATTATGCACGATGTTTAATGTCACCACAAAAAATTATCTACGATAATATTTTTATGGTGAAATTACATCTATTTTCTCGTTGAGAAAATGGAGCTAAAGCTCTAGAGAATAGAAAGCTATTCTCTTAAAGAGAGTTGAGCTATGCTCTGAATGCAAAGGAGTTTTTAAAAAGAAAAACACACAATGCAAAAATAACTATAGAATAAAAAGCTTCTTAAAATTGCATTTTGTGACTTTTCTCCAAATTGTTACTTTTAAGCTTTCTACCTTTTTTTAAAAAAAAAGTTACCAAAAAAAACTACCACTAAGCTACTTTGAAATATAATATGTGACACAAATGAGACACAACTGTGTAACAAATATTAAGGAAAAAAAATGCTTGAAACCCCACAATTCAGGGGCTTAGAGGTATATTTTGGAGCTTGGGGAAATATCTCTGAGGGTCCACCACTTGTTCTTACTAATCCATATTTTTCTATATCTACAACACTTTTCAAAACAAACTATTTTACGCTCAGTTAACTTTTAACTTGAATTGGCGTTTTAAGATGGAAGAGTTTTAAGTAAAATCAAGAAATTTCATAAAATATTTTATAATGAAATAAATAGGAATTTGAAATTGATGATATACTTCAAAATCAAATAACACCCAAGGAAAACCATCGTAATGGATCTACTCTTTAGTCTAAAAAAACTCATCTCTTTTTGTATTAAGCCTTATGGTTTGGTGCTTATTATTTTAATGCTTGGCTTATATTTTTTATTTACTAAAAAAGAAAAACTCAGTAGATCTCTGATCTCTTTAGGTGTTTTTTTACTCTTTTTATTTGCTTATCCACCTTTTTCTAACATGCTTGTGAGTGCTTTAGAAGATAGATATGTTAAGTATGACTATAGTCATGGTGAGATCAAGTATATTCATGTTTTAGGGAGTGGACATGTGAGCGATGAGACTCAACCGATCTCTTCTTTACTAGGCGACAGCGGAGTAAAAAGAGTTCTTGAGGGAATTTTACTTCATAAAAACATAGAAAACTCAAAGCTTATTTTTACAGGTTATGCTAACAAAGAGGAGTTCTCAAACGCTTCTGTAAATGCAAAACTTGCCATCTCTCTTGGTGTGAAAGAGAAAAACATTATCTTAGGTGAGGAGGCAAAAGACACAAATGAAGAGGCTCATTTTGCTAAAAGTATAACTCAGAGCGAAGCTTTTATATTGGTTACAAGTGCCACTCATATGCAAAGAGCTATATATCTATTTAACAAAGTTGGGCTTCATCCAAAGCCTGCACCTACTGACTTTCACAGAGATAAAAACACAAGTTTTTTTGAACTACCTAGCATATATGCATTTAAAAACTCACAAATGGCCATGCATGAGTACATAGGCATTTTGTGGAGCAAACTAAGATAGATCTTCTAGTTTTTTCTCATACTTCTCATTGATCTCGTCTAGTTTTGTTTGTGATTCTTCTAGCTTCTCAAACATCCCCTCAACAATGGACTCTTCATCTGAGATGAGCTTTGAGAGATCTACTATCTTTGAGTTGTCAGCAATTTGGGAAGCTTCTGCTAACTCTTTATGTAGAAGTTCTAGCTTATCTTCTGTCTTTATAATTTTTTTCTCTAATGTCTCAACTTCTTTTTTTAGCGAAGAAGTTTCTCTATTTCTCTCTCTTGTAAGTTGTGCTTTTAATTTTTTAGTCTCTTTGTAGTTAGTTTTTTTAGCAGTTTTTTTCTTCACTACACCCTCTTCTTCTTCCCAACCAATTTTTTCTAAAAAGTCATCATATCCGCCATCAAAGTACTCAGCTCCACCTTTTGCAAATATAATGAGTCTATCGCAAACTTTTCTTAAAAGCTCTTCAGAATGCGTAACTATAATGCTAGAGCCTTTGAACTTTCGCACCGCTTTTGTTAGTGCTTCGATGCTCTGCATATCGAGATGGTTTGTAGGCTCATCAAGCAGAAGAAGGTTTATCTCCGATGCTAAGATCTGACCTAGCATTACGCGACTTTTTTCTCCACCTGAGAGAAGTGAGATCTTTTTCTTTGCATCGTCATTGCTAAACATCATGCCACCGCAGATGGATCTCACTGTAGATTCGCCTAGTTTTGGGTTTTTCGCATAGATCTCATCCATTACAGTTTTGCTTGGATCTAGGTGCGAGATATTTGTTTGACCAAAGTGAGCTAAAGATGCAGATGGGTTAAAATTAACCTCTCCAGCTAAATGTTTTAACTCTCCTGCTATTGTGTTTAACAGCGTAGATTTTCCTTTTCCATTTTTACCTATAATGCCCAGACACTCACCTTTTGCAAGTGTAAATGAGATGTTTTCAAACAAAATATTATCTTCTGTATAACCAAATTTCAAATCTTTTACATCTAGTAAAATTTTTGCTGGTGTCTCTTTAAAGTTAAAGTTAAACTCTAAAGATTTGTCAAAGTTTAGATCTTCGAGTAGATCCATCTTCTCAAGCTGTTTTACTTTTGACTGAGCTTGAGCCGCAGTAGATGCACGAGCTTTGTTTTTAGCGATAAAAAGCTCTAACTCTTTTACTTTTTTGTCTTGTGAGATCTTCTGCTTTGCATGAAGTTCTTCATCTGCATGGAGTTGCTCGTAAAACTTGTAAGTGCTTCCCTCTATAACATTTAAAGTTCTTCGTATAATGCCCATAGTGTGAGTTGTCACACTATCCATAAAACTTCTATCGTGAGTGATGAGGATGAGTTCTCCATCAAAGTTAGTTAAAAAGTTTTGTAACCATCTCAAAGAGACTATATCAAGGTAGTTGGTTGGCTCATCTAAAAGTAGTAAGTTTGGCTCTGTGACTAAGAGTTTTGCAAGATTTATACGGATCTGATAACCACCAGAAAAAGAGAGTGGATCTGAGTCTAGATCTTGTTCTGAAAAGCCCAAACCAAAGAGGATCTTCTCAACTCTATAAACATCATACTTCATCTCTTCACTAAGAGCAAGTGCAGCTTCTTCTCGCAAAGTCGATTCACTAAAGGTAAGGTGCTGTTTAAGCGTGCCTATTTTATAACCTTTTGGGAGGATTACCTCGCCACTATCGTAACCCTCTTCGCCCATTATTATCTTAAAAAGTGTTGATTTTCCACTACCATTTCGTCCGACTAAACCTACTCTTTGAGATGAGTTTAACTTAAAGTTGAGATCTACAAAAAGCTCTCTTGGCCCATAGTTTTTACATATATTTACAAGTTGTATCATTATTCTTCTTTGCTGTTTCCATAGTGTTTAAATAGATAATCTACGATGATCTTCTCATCTTTTTGTGTAATGGGAGCCTTATATACATCTCTCATTTTTATAACCGACGCTCGCCAAAATTTTCTTGATTGTTTACCCTGATTTAGGATGTAACCATGAGAGTGGCACCACTGACAATTTCTCTGAATGGCTTTAAAATCTTCATCTTGCGCCATAGGAAATGTAATGCTCGGAAGTTTAACATCTTTTTCATAGTCTCCAAACAAAATCGGAGCTAAAAGTAGTAAAATTATTGCTATTTTTTTCATCTTATACTACCTCTAAAGAAATTGTGTCGATGCCGTTATATTTATAACCGCCTCTATTCCACTTTATAGCACTAGCTTTTGGCTGTTCTTCGCCTAAATTATTTATAGCTTTTGCCATAATGGTCAAAACTCCACGGCTCTTAGCCCTAAAAGCAAATTTAAACTCTCTAAATGCAAAGAGTGAAAGTTCATCGCCAAGCTCTGCTTTAGCCCAGTTTTTTCCATCATCAACTGAGATAAGAACTTCTTTTATACCATTACCACTGTCAAACGCTACACCTTTTGCTACGATGTTTGCATCTACTTTTATACTTGAGCCATTTTTTGGGTAAGCTATAACAGACTTGATGTTCATAGTTGTGATGGGCTTTGTTTTTTTAGCTAAGTTGTCTGGCTCTTCACACTCGCACTCATTATCAGCTATGCGGTAAGCTTTGTCCATGTAAAAAAGCTCTTGGTACTCTTTTGTCACACTTATGTTGCTAAGCATCTTAACCCAACTATCTGAGTACATTCCTGGAACTATTAAACGAATTGGATAACCATTTAAAAATGGCAACTCCTCGCCGTTCATCTCATAAGCTATGATAACATTTTCGTTTATTTCACTAAGTGCCAACTCTCTTTTAAAGTTCTCAGTCTTGTGAAAAGCCGCCTTGTCATCGCCATTTAAACCTACCCATCTTGCATCTTTGTCAAGTCCCACGCGATCAAGTACATCTTTTAGTCTTACGCCCTTAAACTTTGCACAACCCATAGCACCATTTCCCCACTGTATACCGCTTGTTGTTGGTACAAATGCAGATCTGGAATTTCCCCCACACTGCATTACAGCTGTGATCTCAACCTGTTCAAACTCACTCTTTAGCTCATCTAATGAGAGATAAGTATGCTTTTTAACAGCTCCATGGATTGAGAGTCTATAAGTATCAATGTACTTGTGAACTGGGATGCGAGGCATATGCCATCTTACAAAAAAAGCATCATTTGGAGTGATTGCATCTTTAAAAAATTCCATAGGAGTCTCTAAAAGAGGAGGTCTATCTGAATAAGTTATGAGTGGTCGCTTTTGTGGAAATGCAACATCTATAACTCTCTGGTTATCAAGTGGCTCACGAGTTGATCCAAATACGTTTGAGCCAAGGACAACCGCACAAGCACTGAGTGAGAGTCGAAAAAAGTCTCTTCTTTGCATCTATTAAGTCCTTTTATAACTTTTTGTTATTCTAACACAAAAGTTAAAGCAAAAATAGTAGACTTGTCAACTTTTTACTAAATCAAACTAAGTTCTACCTTTTGTGTTTTGAAGTCCACCGAAACTACTCTTATGCTTGGCAAATGTTGGTTTATAGAGAGTAGTTCAAATGGGTGTTTTATCCGTTTCTCACTCATCTTCGAGATATGGATCATTCCATCGTTTTTTAGTCCAATGTCAACAAATGCACCAAAGTCTGTAATATTTCGCACAATTCCAGAGATCACACTTCCCTCTTGAAGCATCTCAATGTTAGTCAAGCCCTTTTTAAAAACAATACTAGGAAGCTCCTCTCTTGGATCAAACCCTGGTTTTATTAGCTCTTTTACAATGTCCTTTAAAGTCTCAAAACCTACATTTAACTCGTTCGCTTTTGAGTGAAGATCTAGGTTTTGTAACTCGACCAGATCTAGCTTTTTTGCTACATCGTAACTCTCAGGATGGATCCCAGAGTTATCAAAGATATTTTTACCATCTTTTACACGGACAAATCCAGCAGCTTGTTCATAAGCTTTTTTGCCTAAACCTTTTACTTTTAAAAGCTCACTCTTTGTCTTAAATGCACCATTTGTTTGACGATATTTGACGATATTTTGAGCCACCTTTAAACCGATTCCAGCTATATGAGAGAGTAAAAAAGCCGATGCCGAGTTTAGATCTACTCCAACGCGGTTTACTAGATCTCCTGTCACATCGTCTAGTCTTTTTGAGAGAAGTTTTTGATCCACATCGTGCTGATACTCTCCAATGCCCAGAGATTTCGCATCTATCTTTACAAGAGCTGCCATTGGATCTCGAAGTCTATCAGCAATGGATATCGCACCTCTTATGGTCACATCTAGTTTTGGGTATTCATCTTGAGCTATTTTTGAAGCTGAATAGACGGAAGCACCAGCTTCTGAGACTACAGTGTAGCCTAAAGAGAGTTTTTCCTCTTCTATAAGCTTTGCAAAAAACTCTTGAGTCTCACGAGATCCAGTTCCATTTCCTATGGCTACACTTGTAATAGAGTGCTTTTTTACAAGATCTAAGACTACTCTTTTAGAGCCCTCGTAGTCATTTCTTGGTTGTGTTGGGTAAATAACCGCAGAAGCAAGATAGTTTGAACTCTCATCTATTACTGCTAACTTACATCCGCTCACATAAGCTGGATCTACTCCTAAAATAACTCTTGGGGTAATTGGCGGAGTCATAAGAAGTTGCGTAAGATTTTTCCCAAAAACATTTATGGATGAGAGATCTGCTCTCTCTTTTACAATGCTATGAACTTCTCTCTCTAGCGATGGCAGTAAGAGTCTTTTTAATCCATCTTGATAAGCCTCAAACAAGATCTCACTCGAACTTGAAGCGTGGCTTGGGATCTTAAAGCGTCTTATATTTTGCTCCAATCTCTCTAGATCTGTAACAATCTTTACGCTTAACTCTTTTTCTCTAACCCCGCGCATAATAGCAAGATAACGATATGCTGGGATATAGGCTATCTTCTCAGATTTACCTGCTAAGTTTTTAAAGACTCCATCCTCTTTAAAACTCTTTGTTTTTTTAGTCTCTAAAGTCGCAAACTTTAGCATACTCTCTCGCAAAACACTTCGCTCACGAGGTGATTCAGAGTATCTTTGAGCTAAGATATCTTTAGCTCCATCTATCGCTTCATCTATGCTCTTAACATCGCCTTTTACAAACTTTTTTGCCTCAGTTATAAACTCAGATCTACTTAGTTTTGCACTTTGCAGGGTGTTTGCAAGTGGAGTTAGTCCATTTTTTATAGCAACAGTCGCACGAGTATTTTTAGACTCTTTAAATGGTCTATAAATATCTTCTAAAACCCTTAAGCTATCAGCTTCTTCTATACTTTTTCTAATAACATCACTAAGAGTTGCTCGCTCTTCGATGAGTCTTAAAACCTCAGCTTTACGCTCAAGTAAGTTTTTAGCACCTATATATATTAGCTCAAACTCACGAAGATCTTCATCGCTCGCTCCACCGCTCAACTCTTTACGATATCGTGCAATAAAAGGGATGGTAGATCCCTCATCTAGTAGCTTTAGTATGTTTTTTATATGTTCTTTTTTTAAAGAGGTTTTTTGGCTAAGTATGTCAATGAGATTTTGCATAGGTATCTTTCTTTTTTGTGCAATTATACTCTTATTTTAATGACCACCATTGTGGAGCTCATCGTAACTAGTTCCCACGCTCTGCGTTGGAACTCATATATATCTGAGTTGTAGTATATATGTAAACTCCCACGCAGAGCAAGAGAATAAGAGTATATGAAAACATCTATGCACTCTTTTGAAATCCTTTAAAGAGTTTTTTAATTCTAAGGATCCCAAATTTCAGACCGCTATAGCGCATGATCTTTGCTAAATGCTTCCACTCTTTTTTATCATAACAAGGTTTTGGACATTTTCTACAACTAGGCTTTTCATCGTGTGGACAATTTTGCAGTTTTATATATGAGTAGTAGAGTGTCTCTTGGCATCTATCGCAAAGAGTGTAGTGGATAGACTCATTTAGATCTCTTTGTTTATAACAAAGAGGGATGAAATCTATTTTTTTATCAGCCTTTGTATGCTCATTGTCACAGTAACATTGGATAAACTTTAAGACAGTCTGACTGTCATGGATAAATTTTTCTTCAGTCATCTCTTATGCTTTATTTTATTTGTTCGCTTGATATGTAGTGTACCGAAAATAAAAAATAAAGAACTTGATGTATGCCAATACTTTTTTTTCTTTAAGCTTTGATAAATCTACTCAACTCTTTGAGTTATATCTATGCCCTTCTCTTTTAAAGCATAGCCTATCTCTACAATTCTGTCTTTCCACTTCTGCGACTCCAAAAACCCTTCATATGCATCAAGCTCTTTGTTTGAAACTCTCGCTGCAATATTGTCTATGTTTAAGTATGCCATTTGTAATTCTGATTCTAATTCTTCTACTGTATCGTTCACCAAACAATCCTTTTATTTTTTATAACGACTTTATTTTTTGGAGCATCCACTCCCACTCGCCAAAACCACTATCTGCATTTATATGCCCTGCATTTTTTAAGATCTCCATCTCTATGCCTAGCGTATCTCTAAGTTCTTTAGCTTCTTCAATACTCATATATGGATCATTGTCAGAACAAATCAAGAGAGCATTTTTTGCATGTAGATCTTTAGGAGCTTGGATAGGGAAAAAGTTTTTTAACTCATCTATATTTGAGTTTAAACTTGGAGGTGCAACTAAAAACAGATACTTTACATCTTCTAAGAGTCCACTATTACACATATGAAACCACAAAGTATTTGCAAGAGAGTGGCAGATCACAATATCTGCTCTAAACTCTCGAAGTTCTTTTAGAGTCTCTTTGATCCATATGTCTTTATCAGGTGACTCAAAATTTGGTAGTTTTAAAAAACTTACACAACCATAATCTCTAGCAATCTCAGCTGCTATATAACTTTGCCAATGAGGTGCATCACTTCCTCCCCAACCATGAAGTAGTAAGATTTTTTTCTTCATTTTTTTACCTTTATAAAAGAGATTTAAAACTCTTTAGAGTGTAAAGTCTCAAAGCATCACTCTTTAACGATTTAAGCTCGCTTGAGAAACCATTTTTTGCAAAAAGAACAAAAATATCGGCTTTTATGCCTGCTTCTTGAGCTTTTTCTTGTAGTTTTGTAAGTTCACTTTTTTTAATTTTAGAGTTTGTATATCTACATGAACCAACTATGACTTTTTTAGATCTGCTCTTTGCATAGATATCTATCTCGGTATCTTTATCCCAATAGTTTCCATTCTCAACAATAGCATCATCAACAAATGAAGTTTTTAAAAACTCTTGTGAGAGTTGTTCGAAAATATAACCCTCAAACTCTGATATTCGTTTGTTAAACCTATCTTCTATCTCTTTATAATCGCCCTCTTTTATCCCCTTAAAAATAGGTGATACAAATGCAAACCAAAATCTCATAAATGGCGTGTTAAAGTGAAGTTTATTAGATACATTGTAGTCATTTTTTGACTTTACTCTAGGTTTTTCTTTTGTAATGATGCCTATTTTTAAAAGCTCGTCTATGGCTTTAGTTCCTACTTCGATATTAACATTTGCATGTTTTAGGGCCGAGTGAACTCTTCCATCACCTAGTGCAATTGCACTTAGTATGGAGTGATAAAGAGGAAGTCCTGTAGTAGTTATACTGATGTCGTTTCGTATAAAAGTATAGTCATCTAAAATGAGTTTTTTTACAAGATCAAAGGGCTTTACCGCTAGATCTATCTCGCCCCATTCTACGCCACCAAAGATGCTAAAGAGTTCTATGGCTTTTTGGATGTTATCTATTTTATGTTCGTGGCAAAAAGATTTCAATTGTTCTTGTAGTGTTTTAATGGTAGAGCCTTTAAAGTTTTGTTTTTAAGATTGTACATTAAATAGGCTTATAATTGTTTTTTGATATCTCTTTGTAGATCAAAAAGGACTTACTTTTGTTATTGTATCAAACTATCTATCAAGCTCTACTTTGAGCTACTTTAAGCATGCAAAAGAGATGTCGTTTTATAAATATTTTTTATGCTACAATAATCTCCATTTAATTTCAAGGATACGAAAAATGAAAAAACTAAACCTCTTGGCTCTTCTTTTTGGAGCAATTATGTTTTTGGCTCTAGGTTCTACAACGCTTAATGCTCAGATGAAATGTGACTCAGGTAAGTGTGACAGCTCTAAGATGCAAAAAAAGAGCTGTGATGATGCAAAGTGTAAGTCTGATAAAACTTGTAAGTGTGGTGCTGAATGCAAATGTGACAAAAAAATGTCTAGCTGTGGTAATGAAAACTGTCCTTGTGGGGATTGTAAATGTAAAGATTGCAAATGCGGACAAAAGTCTGACAAAGGCATGAAGTGCGATGCTAAGAAGTGCGATAGTAAAAAAGCTAAAGCTAAGAGTTGTAAATCTGGCAACTGCCCAACTAAATAAGGCATAAATGGAAGCGAGGCTAAAACCTCACTTCTGAAAAAAGTTGTTAATGTTTAACTTGAGATCACTCTATTTCTACCAGATCTTTTTGCCTGATAAAGCCTCTCATCGGCTTCTTTTATAGTGTTTTGTATATCCCCAGTTTTATGCAAAGAGACTCCAAAACTACAAGTTAGTGACCCTATAGTGTCAAAATTATATTTTTCAATAGCTATCCTTAGATGCTCAGCTAGTTTAGTTGCTTCTTCTATATACTTAGCAGCTAAGAGTACGATAAACTCTTCTCCGCCCCAACGAATAAGCTTATCATCTTTTCTTATGTTGTCCCTTACAATATCTGAGAGTGTTTTTAAAACCTCATCTCCTACTCCATGACCATGGGTATCATTCACTTTTTTGAAAAAGTCTATATCAAAGAAGATGATAGCAGTGTAACTACTCTCTTTTTTATTTATCTCTAGTATTGAGTCGATATTTTTATCAAAATATACTCTGTTGTATGCATTTGTTAACGTATCTTTTAAGA
Organism: Sulfurimonas sp.; assembly: GCF_023228785.1. Lineage (GTDB taxonomy): Bacteria > Campylobacterota > Campylobacteria > Campylobacterales > Sulfurimonadaceae > Sulfurimonas. Next base: position 17,348 of record NZ_JALOAN010000024.1, on the reverse strand, counting down.
CCTGTTTTTGAAGCTGAAGTTTTTCACTCATAGCATCACTAATATCTGCAAAATCAACAACATAGTAATTTGTATCATATTGATTTATTGAGATTGAAAAAGCGTGAGGAGTCATGATTGAGTCATACATTAAGACTATCCTAGCTCTTCCTGGAAGGTTTAAGAGGCTCTCAACCCAATGTTTTTCATCTTTTTTTACATCACTCAAGCTAAAGAAATTTTCATCTCTTATAAATAAATCACAAATACAATCATATTTCTCTAAAAATGCTTCTATATCTTGATAGTTAAAAAAGTTAAAAAACTTTTGATTGGCAAAGTTGAATTTTACTCCGTCAGTAAGTATTACTATAGAGTTTTGAACATCCATAAATCTTTGTATCTTAAGAGCTTCATCTTTTACCTTTTGCATCTGTATGATTATGGCTACAATAAGAATAAAAAGTAGTAAAGATACTACTAAAACTATTATCATAAAAAATTCATATCTTGCTTTTGCAGTGGCAATTTCATCAAGAGGAGCATACGAAACTATATAACCAGCGCTCTCATTATCTAGATTTTTTAAGTTTAAAAAAACTGCTACACATCCTTTGTTATCATGTATTATAGGTAAAGAAAAACTCTTTTTTTTGTTTAGCTTTTCTAAAAAACCTTCACTACTTTTTACTAGATCTGTAATCTTGTTGACAAAAGGATCTCTTGATGCTTTTTTGTTTATCTGTGAGATTGTTGGGTTTTCTAAGTAGTAGTCACTACTTAGTTGTGATGGTGCAAAAAAGTCTTTATGATCTTTAAACACCTTCTCATAACTTGTTTTTTTATCTAAGATTATCTTATGAGTAAAAGATGGAAAAATGCTTCTAAGTTTTTTTTCTATTCCCTCAAAAGAGATTGAAAATTCAACACTTCCTAAATGCTCTTCTTCATCAAAAATAGGAAAAACATACCTGTAACCAGGATAGAGTTTGCCACCTTCAAAACCCATAACATCTCTAAACTCACTATTTGCAATCCTAACAGAACTTCGAATCTCTTTTAGAGAATCACCATTTTTATATGGCAGGTGAAATCTAAGTAAGCTCTTAGAATCATGCGTATGAAAGTGAAATTGTCTTACATTTAGCTTGGTTAAAAACTCATAGTCTTTATACAAAAGCCTATAAAGCTTTCCTCTTAAGATAGCTTTTTGAGACTCATCTGCATATTTGAATTTTTTTAAGATCTCTTTTGTCTCTTTATTAATAGTACTGTAATAACTTTTTTGGGCTAGAAGCAGATAAGTATCTAAGATAGAGTTACTTGCAACTCTTAAAAACTCTATATTTTTATCTGCGGCACTCTGTATTACATCGCGTTTTGAGGTTGATAAAAATTTTAAAAAAACGCCACATACCAAAAAAATGAGTATAAAGGCTATGGAGATCTTTAACTTCATTTCGTATCAACCTTTTGTGGTATTTCAATATCTATACTCAAGCCATCATAGTCTCGCTCAGAAGCCTCTACAACTCCATTTACCAAGATACCTTTTAACTTTTTTATATCTCTATCTTGTAGCTCTAAAAGTGCTTCTTTTATGCTCTTTATCTGCTCTTTTGTAAGTGTTTTAGTGTTTACAATAAGAGAAAAACCTGGCATTAGCTTGCTTTTTGCGATAATCTCTAAACCTAAGGACTCAAACTCTTTAGCTGTTCTCTCTCTAACTCCAGCTATCAGACACTCTCCTTTTAGGACGCTATTAAGAGCATTTACATGTGACATTGTATATTTGTACGTTTGCTCAGAGAGGTCAATATTGAAATTTTCTCTTAGTAAGATGCTACTCATAAAGTAACCACAAGTTGAGAGAGGTTGTGTAAGCGCTACTTTTATCTGTGAATCTTTTTTAAATTCATCTTCTTGAAACTTTACAAGAACACATCTATACTTAGTAAGCCCGTCATCTTGTTTAAATGTAAGGATAGGCTCTACAAACTCATACTTTTTTTTTAAAGAGAGGTAAGGGAGAGGTCCAAGATACGCCATATCAATAGTTCCATCTTTAAAGCCATCTAGTATATCTTTATAATCTTTTTTATAAATATAGTTGATTTTTATAGAGATTTTTGATTCTAAATAAGAGCTCATTGGTAAAAAAACTCCATATCTTCAGTAAGCTTTTCTGTAGGAAGTGGCGCAAAGTTCACTTTAGTACTTTGCGCTAAAAGTAGGCTACCTAAAGATAGCAAAAAAAATAAAATAAGTTTTTTCATATTGTATTTTAAATCCAGGTTTAAATTGACATAAAGTTTAACTGAAAAATTACAATATCAACTTAAAGATATCAAGTTTTTTTATTTTATAACTTCACACATTTCTACACTCTCACCAACTTCTTGTGAGAGCTTATCCATAAGTTTGAAAAGTTCATTTGAGTGACTCTCTGCCGTGTCAAATCTTCTTAAAAGAGCATCTTTTATCTCTTTATCTGTTAGACAATGACCAGCCAAAGCAGAATCAAGATTTTCATTTATAAGATCATGAAAAGCAATGTGATGGGATTCCATTGCCATAAACGAGCTATTTTGTCCAAAAAGCTCACGCCCTATTCCATAGTACCAAAGCCCAAAACCGCAATGTTTGTAATCTTTTTTCAACTCTGGTGTAACAGTTGAGCTTACTACTGCAGAGTAAGCATTTGACTTAAAGAGTATGTGATGGATCTTATAATTTGATAAAAACAGAGCAAAGCTACTTGTGTTTGAGAGTTTTGATGTATGAGTAAGATTTATTGTAAAGTTATTCATAGTATCTAAGAACTCTCCCATGGTATGACTGGTTTGAGTAGCTATATCGTTCATCGCAAGAGCATTGTGTGAGATATTTTTTGATTGATCTTGAAGATGGTTTATGGTTATACTAATTTCACCTGTCGCTTTTTGAGTTCTCTCGGCTAATTTTCTGACCTCATCAGCCACAACTGCAAAACCTCTTCCATGTTCACCTGCACGAGCTGCTTCTATGGCAGCATTAAGAGCTAAAAGATTTGTTTGATCTGCTATATCTTTTATAAGACTAACTATCATAGCAATGTCGCCTACATTTGTATCCATCTCTCTTATAGCATCAGAAGTATTTGTAACAAGCTCGCTGAGACTCTCTATCTCTTTGGTTGTAGTTTGTAAAGAGGTGTAAGTCTCTTTAGCAGAGCTAGAGGCTTCTGACGTACTAGCAGTTACATCCATAAATGAGTTTTCTGTTTTATTTATATCTGTAGTTATAAGGTCAAAGTTTCCTTTCATACCACCATTGAAGTTACTAAAAGTAGTGCTTAATTGACCCATTACTTTGTAGCCCTCATTTGCTTTCATGGACTCTACTGCTTTTTGTATCTGATGTGCTGTCTCTTCAAACTCACCTTGCAAGCCATTTGGATACATACTTCTATACATAAAACCTTGACTAACTGCATCTATGGTATTTCTACTCTCTCTTAGAACTACCTCTACTTGATCTAAACACTTATTAATATTCCACGCTATATTTTCTAATTTACTATCATGTCGATACAAAATGACACGAGTTGAGAGTTTTCCTTCTTTTACGTCTTCTAAAGTTGCAGCTATTTTGTTCATAAGCGCATCTTCACCTTTATTTGCATCTTGTTTTTGAGGAATAAACAAAGAAAGGATCGCAAAAACTCCAATAAGTAGAGCAAAAATAACTTGAGAATTTACCGCTAATATAGCAGCACTTACAAGCACTAAAACCAAAAGAGCAACAACTGTAATGTTTTTATTCATGCTACTCTCCTTTTTGAAGATTTACTACAAATTCTTCATAACTAGTTTGATTTTTTTGTAGAAACTCATTTAAAACTCTTTGGGACTCACCCATTCCACCACTTTTTTCTGCATCTATAAGTAGTTTATATATAGGAATAATAGTATCGATGGCACTCTTTAGAGGTTTTCTCCTAACAGAGGTATAACTTACAATATTTTTATCTGCATCCAAATCAGCCGTAACATATGTAAAGACCCAGTAAAACCCTCCATCAGCACATAAATTTTTAACAAACCCAAAAAATTCTTTTTTATTTTTAATAAGATCCCACAGAATCTTAAATGCAAGACAAGGCATATCAGGGTGTCTTACAAGATTGTGATTTGCATCTATTAGATCAGATGTTTTATATCCAGCAATATTGCTAAATATCTCATTACAGTAGATAATATTGCCCTTTATATCAGTTTTCGAGACTATAAAATCATTAGCATCTAGTTGTTTTTCGATGTTTGTAATGTTTTTTGGAGAATCTTCTTTAGATAGTTTTTTTCTAAGCATAAATTACTCCTTAATAAAGCAGATATTTTATTTAACTATTAGTAAAAATTATATCTTAATATATAGTTAAAAATATTTCTTAGTTTATTATAGTAGTATGAAATTTATTTTTGCTACACAAAGTAACACTAAATTGCTATAAATTAAAAATTCTTGGAATTTTTTCTAGTTTTGACAATTTTGCATAAATACCCCACCATTTTTTCATATAGTGACCAACAAAAGGAAGCGGTATCATATAAGCTTTTTCATCATCTCTATATATTAGAGAGGCTCCATTTCCACTATCCATTAAGCATAATATATTTATGTGTTGTTTATATGTTTTTAGGTTCGTCTCACCCTTATCTAATTGAGATATATTAAAAGCTACATTTCTCGCCATCAACTCAGCTAAATGTCCTTGTTTAGCTTTCCAAACTGGACCTTGTAGGGCTGCTGTGTCACCAATTGCATAGATGTTTTTTGGCATATTCTCATCATCAAAAACAACTCGACAATACTCATCTATCTTTACAAACCCAGCTTCATTTTTTACAAGATCTGACTTTTGAACTACTTCATGTCCACTTCCAGCAGCTATAAACATTGTAAGATCTGACTCTAGTTCTGAATCATCTTCAAAAATGACCTTATTTTCTTTAAATACCTTTATTTTTTTACCAAAATATTGTTTTATAGCAATCTTTTTGAAAAAACTATTCATCATAACTAGAGCTTTTTCACCCATTCTTTTTCCAGGCTCACTCATAGGGGCAAAAAATGATAGCTCAAAGTTATCTCTGATACCTTTTTTCTTTAGCAAATTATGTGTGTTAAATAAAAGCTCAAAAGCTGGTCCACCTCTAACACTTGAACTATCTTTAGGATTTCCTCCAAAACCAAATGAAATCTTACCTCTTCCTTTTTCTATAAGCACATCAAGAGCGTCTCTAAGCTTGAGTGATTGTTCTGGATCTGAGCAGATCGAAAGAGTATGTTCTATGCCTTCATGCTTTAGTCTTGAAGCGCCCATCGCTAATATAACGTGATCATAAGATCTCAGCACTTTCCCTGAAGCCAAAGTATAACTATTTTGTTTTGCATCTATGTTTGTGAGTGCATCGACTATAAGATTAAAGCCGTGAACCTTTTGAAGTTCATGCAGATCTATGCAGATCTCATCAAACTCTTTTTCTCGTGTTGGAATCCAGATAGAGGTAGGATAGATAAAAAAATAGTCTCTATCACTAACAAGTGTCACATCATAGTTGTATTTTCTCAAATATATTGCAGCTTCAAGTCCACTAAATCCGCCACCGATAACTAAAACACTCTTCATAGCATACCTTTTATTTATATTAATCATAAAATATACCCTAGCTATAGTTAAAGTATTATTAACGCTTCTTATTTATAAAATAAATTGCAGCGAGACTTATTGAGCCTCCTATGATAATGTGACTTTGTAACTCTTCACCTAAGATGATCCAAGCGACAACTAAAGCAAAGATGGGAACTAAGAACATATAAGAACTTGTTATTTCACTTCCTAATCTAGCTGAAGCTATATAAAAAATTGTAGTAGCCACACTTTGACCCAAAACAGCTAAATAGATAAGAGCTATCCAAAACTTTGCATCTAACTCAAAAACACTTAGAAGTCCCGCATCATAGGTGTATATAAAGGAAGCTATAGTTGCAACTACGGAGATATAAAAACTATAGTGTATTGGATGGATATGTTTGTTTGAGTGTTGAGAGAGCAGAGTAACTCCAGCCCAAACAACAGCACAAAGTATAAAGTAGATATTTGCACTGCTTAGTTCTAGCTTGTAGATCTCTAGGATTATCGCACCTCCTACAAGCCCTAGAAGTAGACCAAAATATTGTGAAAGTTTAAACCTTGTTTTAAATAAGACACCCACTATTAAAAATGTTACAAGTGGAGTTAGAGTTGTGATGATAACTCCACCATTTCCAGCAAATCCACTCTTTACTCCTAGGTATGCAAAAACCATAAATGAGATGTTTAAAACAGAGCTTGATAGTATAAACTTTGAACTATGCTTGTTTAATCTAAGAGGAATTTTTATAAAATAAAGTATGGGGATAAAAGAGAGGCTCATAAGAAAAAAACGCCAAAAAACTACCACTTCAAGTGAGGCACTCTCTGTGAGGATTTTAAGAGCACTCCATCCAGCTCCCCATAAAAACATGGCTAAGATGAGAAGATATGTGAAATATGAATTTTTCAAAGTTGGCTCATTTTGGAGTTGTTCTAATTTTCTTGTCATTATAGCTTAAAAGAAACTAGATTTTTTGGTAATATATCTATATGAAATATATGGACTGGTTTGAATCTCACGCACAAAAGCACAAAAAGATTGTAGAAAAATTACAAAGTAAAGAGTACACAAAAGAGCAGATAATTGATTACTTCGACTTTGAAAACATGAAAAAGCATGAAGTTGATTTTTGCCCACTTTATAAAGAAAACAAAAAGTGTCATGATATGAAAAGTCTTAACTGTTATATGTGCGCTTGCCCAAACTTTAGATTTAGTGACGATGGAATATCAAAGTACAACGAGCAAGTCATTCTAAGTGAGTGCGATATAAATAATGGCAAAAAGTTTTCAGGTGGTGGTTTTATCCATCAAGACTGTTCATCTTGCACAGTACCTCATCATAGGGCATACATCCTAAAAAACTTCTCGTATGATTGGCGAGAAATGATGAGTGAGTGTAAAATTAAATAAGGAAGGTTTGTTATGTTAAAGTTTGTTTTGATGGTGGCATTATTGTCAGTTACACTCTTTGGAGATACAAAAGAGGCTCACAGTGCCTTTGTAAAAAAAGATTATAAAGAAGCATTTAAACTCTATGAAAAGAGTGCAAAAGATGGAGATACAAAGGCACAAAATGCTCTTAGTTATTTTTATTTTAATGGCTTAGGAGTGCAAAAAGACACAGATAAAGGTTTACAATGGTTAAATCGTGCAGCTTCAAATTCAGATGCAAAGGCTCAGTATGATCTAGGCATGATGTATCTTGTTGGGAACAATATCTCTCAAAACTCAGATGAGGCTCTAAAATGGCTAAGTAAAGCATCAGAAGCTAAGAACCCAGATGCTCAATATAACTTAGCCTTAATGTACTACAGAGGTGATGGAGCTGATCAAAACATCACAAAAGCAGCCGAGTTGCTAGAGAGCTCTGCGCTTGGTGGGAATATGCAAGCTGAGCAAAATGTTGGGCTTATCTATATGCAACTTCTAAAACTAGATAAAGCTGCTGCGTGGCTTGAAGTAAGGGCTACAAAAGGAGATACAAAAGCTTACTATCTCTTAGCAGAGATTTACTGCACTCAAGCAGAGTATAAAAAAGCAAAAAAATGGGCGAAAAAGTCAAAAAATTCTGGAGATGAAAAAGCTCAAGAGCTTTGGCAAAAACATAACCTAGAGCAATATTAATTATAAAATTTTACAGTATAATAACTCCATACTAAAACTATGGAGTCTATTATGAAGTATCTGCTCTTCTTGCTAGTTATCATCTCTCTTAACGCTCAAACGAAGTATCCATCTTCTGAATCTTGTAACGAATGTCACGAAAATATCTACCGCGAACATACCTCTTCAATGCACCATAAATCAACTCTTTTTAAAGATGAAGTTCATGCAAAAGTAAAAGAGGCTACAAGTAAAAATAGCTATAAATGTGCGCTTTGTCATATGCCAGCAGCTAAAGATCTTCGCTCTATTATGAGTGGGGAGAAACAACCAGATCCAAATGACTATAGACAAACAGATGGAGTTTCATGTTTTTACTGCCATCAAATCAGTAAGATCTACGATTCAAAAGCCCATAAAATAAACTTCTCCAACTACAAAGGAGACAACAAGCCTATGGTCTTTGGAAACTTGAAAAAACCATATGAAAGCAACGAACATGAGTCTATGGATAATGAAATATATAAAAATTCAGAAGTCTGTATGGGGTGTCACTCTCACAAACAAAATGCAAAAGGCTTTGAGGTTTGTAACACTAAAAACCAATATGATAAAACAAGTGACTGTATTGGCTGTCATATGACTAGAACTGCTGGTACTGTTGAGAAAGAGAACAAGGGTATGAGAAAAGACTATGCCTCACATAACTTTTTAGGTGTTCACTCACAAAAGATGATAAAAAAAGCCGTAAAGTTAGAGCTCAGTTATAAAAATGAAGTCCTTGAACTTACCATAAATAACAAAATGGGGCACTCCATCATTACACATCCAATGAGATTAAAGTTTGTAAAAACTACTATAACAAGAGATAAGCAAATCATTTGGAGTAACTTTAAAGAGAGTCCTATAGAAGACACGGAGGCTTCTTTTATTATAGTTTTTAAAGATAATGAAGGAAATACTTCTATGCCAAGCGATGCAGTTGATTATAAATTAAATAGAAATTTAAAAGCAAGCCAAACAAAAGTTGTCAAGTACAAAGTGCCAAAACTTCAAAAAGGTGATGAGATAAAAAGTGCCTGGATAAGCTATATAGTAAATCCGCAGATCGCTAAAAAGCTAGATATAAAGAGTATAGATATTATAAAACCATATATGGGAGATGAAGAGAGTTTGTACATATACTAAAATCAGAATTTTGTTAAATTCTGATTTTATACAATATGTTGTGAATCAAGGAGATATTAGAAAGTCTCACTTAAAATTATACCTACCAAGTTTGGCAGATCTTGTCATAAGCAAATATCTAAATTTATTAGATCAATTTAAGACTATTTTATAGCCTATACCGTATTCATTTTGAATTAGATTTTCAGGTAGTTTTGCTCTAAGCCTTTTTATAAAAGATGTAACTGCATACTCTGAGAACTCTTTGTCTGAGTCCTTATAGATGTGGTAAAAGATTGCCTCAGCTGTAAAAGCATGGTTTGATTTAGAGCAAAGAAGTCTAAAGAGCATTATCTCTTTTTCTTTTAAAGAGATCTGCTTCTCAGAGTTCCAAAGAGTGTAGGATGTTTTGTCCCAAAAAATATTATTACTAAGATAGATTCTTTTTTTTGAACTTCTTAATTTTTCTACAAGCCCAAATAAAAGCTCTTTTAGCTTTAGTGAGTTGATGGGCTTAATAAGATAAGTTACAAGTTTGAGTTCTATGGCTTGAAGTAACTTTTGCTCTTCTGAGTGAGCGCTTATGATAATTATTTCAGTATCTTCATCCCTTTGTCTAATACGTTTTACCATCTCTAAACCATTTAAATTTGGCATATTTATATCACTTATTATAATATCTGGCTTTTTCTCCACATATTGCAAATAACCTTCATGTCCACACTTAGCAACATAGACTTTTTTAAAAAATATTTTCAAATACTCTTCTAAATATTCCCTTAGCTGTGTCTCATCCTCAGCTATGAGAATAGAAATATCTTCAATAATTTCATCATTTTTCATTTTTCATCCTTATGATAAAAGTTGCACCTTTTTGGTTGTTTTTAACGCTCAAAGAGCCATTCATATTGTTCTCTATAATGGTTTTTGCAATATGCAAACCAAGTCCAGTTCCAAGAGATTGGTGTTTCGTTGTAAAGTATGGGTTAAAAATCTTTGATATGATTTTTTCATCTATCCCTTGTGCATCGTCACTTATAATAACTAAGGCATCTAAACCATCTTTTTGCATCTTTATGTCTATATTTACAAGAGAAAGTTCTCTTATGTTTTTAATATCATAGATATTTGATAGTATAGAAACTATAACTTGGACAAACTCGTTTATATAGCCTTTTGTATGCAGTTGTTCATCTATAGTTGTTTTTACTTCTATTTGGTGGTTTTGTACAGTATAGTTTGTTATCTTTAAGGCTCTTTGTAAGGCTTCATTTATGTTAAAGATACTTTTGTTCTTATCTGGTTGATAGTAGTTCATAAAGTCTTCAATGGTATCAGACATATACTCTACTTTCTCTTCCATTGTCTCTATCTTTTGTACAAAATCATCATTGCTTAGTATTTTAGCACTATTTTTCTCTTTTAAAATGGCTAAAATTGTATTTATTATGGCTAATGGCTGTCTCCACTGATGAGCAATATTTCCTATCATTTCACCCATTTCGGCTCGTTTTGACTGCTCATAGAGTTGTTTATCTCTTTGTTTAATAGTCTCTTTTTTCTCTTGTAATTCATTTATAGTATCTAGTAATTCTTGATTGTACTTTGCATCTATATATATTCCACAATCTAATTTTTTCATATCTTCTATAAGATTTTTAATATATTTCTTTTTTATAATAGAGCCGTGTTGTGGTGCAATTAACTCTAGATCTAACTTTTCAATTTTTTGTAGTGCAAAGTTAAATATATCTTTACTTGGCATATACTCTTGATGAAACTGCTTTGCTTTAGTAAAGTATGTCTCATCTGCATAAAATTCCCATGATTTTTCTATGCCTCCAAAGATATCACCCGAAAAAAGTGTCTTTGTTTGTGGTTCATAACTTACAAAAGCCCCTGGTGCATGACAATATGGTGTAGTGTAAAACTCAAGTGTAAATCCACTTGAAGTAATAAGCTTGTTATCATTTTTGTCTATCTCATAATAATCTGAGCTTACAAGATAATGTTTTATCAACAGAGCTGTTCTTGAGTGCGTAACGATAAGTAAATCATCTCTATTTATAAGCTTTTCTATCTCCGGAACTGCAGCTGCTAAGTCTGGATCTTGATGATGAAGTATAATGTATTTTATACTGCTTATATCGGCTATGCTTTTTACTTTTCTAACAGTCTCTTCAAACTCTAACATAGATCCAGGATCTACCAAAATAGACTCATTACCATTTTTTATAAAGTATGGATGACACTGAAATGGGTCGTCTTGTAAGTACATTCCAACCCAGTAGATATTTTTACTAATCTCTATTGCATCTTTGTAATTATGCTTAATCATTACCCTCAAACCATTTAAGTTGATCTCTGAGTTCAACAACTCTTCCCACTACTATAAGTGCTGGAGTTGGTACATCCTTCGCTTTTTCTACGATATTTCCAAGAGTTCCAACAACAACTATTTGATCTTTTGTTGTTCCTTTTGAGATAACCGCAACAGGATAATCTGAGCCTTTTCCAAGCTCTATGAGTTTTTTAGATATTCTTGGAAGATTATGAAGTCCCATTAAAAAGACAATAGTATCATCAGATTTAAAATTTTCCCATGGAATTTGAGAGATTTTTTTATTTGGAGATTCATGTCCAGTCACCACTCTAAAACTAACCGATACACCGCGATGAGTCACTGGTATTCCAGCATATGCAGGTGCTGATATAGCAGAGGTTATACCAGGTATAACATCAAATTTTACGCCTCTCTCTAGTAAGTAAAGAGCCTCTTCTCCACCACGACCAAAAACAAAAGGATCCCCGCCTTTTAAACGGACAACACACTTGTGTTTTAGAGCATTTTGGTAGATTACCTCATTTATATCATCTTGAGGCATTATATGTCTGCCATCTTCTTTGCCTACATATACAAACTCACAGCCACTCTTTGCTTCTTTTAGTATATCTGGATTCGCCAACCTATCATATATGATAACATCAGCTTCCTTTATTACTCTGAGTGCTTTTATGGTTAAAAGCTCTATATCTCCAGGACCAGCACCCGTTAAATAGACCTTATTCATTATCTGTCTTCCTCATAAATAAATATACCAGATGGTTTTTTAACTTGAAATATTTCACGACTTAAATACCAAGAATCAGTATTTAAAACAGCTATTTTATTTGTATCATTTACAGATACATAAAGATTTGGTCTGATACCTGACCATCTAACATGCAGAACTTTTCCATCAAATTCAAATCTTTTAATAACTTCTAGAGTTGTGGTATCTATGATTTGAAGCACAGGAAATTTTTCTCCACTAAATGTTACAGCTAGGAATTTTTTATCAGGTGAGAGTGCAGTAAACACTGGTAAACCCTCAGTTTCTATAATTTTTTCAAACTTAAAATCAGGTGTATAAACTAGTACTTTATTATTACCAACTGCGGGAATAAACACATGACCGCCACCAATACTCCAAAAACCAAAGTGAGGAACTTTAAGAACTGGTTTTCTATCATCTAGAAGTATTTCTATCTTAGAGTACTTCATAGTGTCTAGATCTACAACTCCAAAATGGTCACTTTGAAAAAAACCTGTTATAAAGTTATTATCTTTTATCATAGCATCAAAAGGCATCACCCCGACATCTTCAAACTCTTTATATATCTCAAAGTTAGGAAGCCCTTTACCCTCATTCTTGTCTTTTAAAACTGTTATTTTGTCATTGTTCATTTGTGAAAATATAAGATAATTTTTATATTGCTTTATACCAACATTTTTTGAACCAGTTTCAAATGATTGGATCGGGTTTAGATCTCTATCTAAAATATCTACACTTTTTTTGGCATAGTTTGCAACAGCAAGAAAGTTTTTTGCAACTGTAAAACCGATCGCACTATCACTTGTTTTTTTCTCTTTGAGAATTACCTCTTCTTCTGGGTCAAACTTTATAACATAGCCATCTCTTGAGATGATGTAGCCATCTTTACCGTAAAACTTCACAACACCGTGGTTCATGTTGTGAACACCTTTTATATGAGACTTTGTCAATCCCTTTTCTATAACCGCCAAAGAGCTATCTTCTCTCTCAACTACAAAGAGTTTCTCTTCCTTGTCTAGCATTCTTAAAATCGGATTTACACCCTTTGCGCTTAGACTAGTAAGTGTTGTTGCAAGGATTACTGCACCAAGTATTGTTTTTTTAAACTTCATTTCTTTGTCTCTCCTCTTTGGTTAAATAACAAGATGGATCTTCGCTCCATAAATCACCAGTTATCGCGTATGCACGAGCACGAGATCCACCGTTACAAATGTCTATCTGCTCACACTCGCTACAGATCCCACTAACTTCTCGTGGATGAGTTCTAAGTTTATCAAGTAGTTCGCCGTTTTGCCAGATCTCGCCAAAATCTTGCTTTATAATATTTCCAATAGTTATAGGGAAAAATGGATCAGGTCGAACATCACCTTCACTATTTATATTTAGTAGTTTTCTGCCAGCCGAATTTCCACCCCATGAAGTAAGCCTAGATCTCATAATATCTTTTAGATCTGGATATCTTGATGCAAACTCATTTAAAAAGAGGATTGCATCTTGCTCCATATTGCCAGTTACTATCTCTATTTCTCTGCCAGTATCATAGTACTCAAATGCTTTTTTAAGTATAAACTCAACAGACTCTCTTCTTTGCTCTTTTGTGAGATCCATCTTAAGGTTGTCAAGCCCACGTCCTGAGTAAACAAGATGCGAGATATAGATCTTAGGTATATTTTCTTTCTCAACAAGATCAAATATATACTCTAATGAGCCTATAGTCTCTTTTGTAATAGTAAATCGGATACCAACTTTCGCGCCAGTTTCATTTGCAAGTTTTACAGCCTTTAGAGTCTCACGAAATGCGCCCTTCAATCCTCGAAAGTAATCATGTGTCTCTTCATCTCCATCGATGCTAATGCCAACATAGTTAAAAGTCTCTACTATACGTCCAACATTGCCCTTGGTAAAATAAAGTCCATTGCTTGAGAGATAAGTGATGATGCCATTTTCCTTGCAAAAATCAGCTATCTCAAAGAGATCTTTTCTAGTAAGTGGCTCGCCACCTGAAAAGATTATGAACTTAACACCATTTTCTTTCATCTCTAAGATCGTTTTTTTAATTTGCGTAGTTGTAAGCGCATCTACTTCATCAAGAGTTGATTTTGAATAGCAATGCATACAAGATAGGTTACAGCGATTTGTAAAGTTCCAGATAGCTATCGAGCCATCTAAAACTCTCTCATTTTTACCTTCAACTACTGAAGATATTAAGTTTGATAGTCTAAACATTATTTACCCTTTTGTAAGAGAATGTAATTAGTTACTGCATCTAATTCTTTGTCACTTAAGTTAAACTCAGTCATTACTGTCCTTTTATAACCAAAAGCTTCATACATCGCTTTTGGATCAATGATATAGGCTCTAATTTCATCTTTGCTTCTATTGTTTGCAATCTCAGAAAAAGAAGGACCAAAAGCTTCAGCAGTCTCATGATGACATCCCCAACAGTAGGTTTTAAATACTTCTTTACCATCTATATCATTAGAGTATAAAAAAGCCGACAAAGCCAATACCAGTATTGTAATTTTTTTCATGTTTCATCTTTCATATTTATGTTCTATTTTATCAAAGCAAAGCTTGATTTATAGTTTATGCAAATTGAATTTTGTCATTATTGCATATGCTTAGAATAGCTATTTATTGGAAAAAAATGGTTGATTTTAGTCAAGTTTGACATTTTTTGTGAAGTTTAAAGATGTTTCTCTCCAAAAGGAGAGAAACTTGTAGTATAAGTGCTAATTATGCACCTGGGATAGTTTGTCTATGCTCGATAGAGTAAGTAAAAGTAGGAGTTGTTAAACCTTCTATATATTTAACAAATTTACCTGTTTTAGCTTCATATATACCGATACGACCTGCATTCCACTCAGAAATCATAGTCCAGTGACCATGATTTGCTGGCTCTGCGTGTAAGATTCTAGGAATCACTGCTTTACCATCAGCATCTTTAACAGTTGGAACGTTCCACTTGTAAAGTACTTTATGTGTTACTGGGTCTATAACTGTACCTTGTTTAGTACCAACAGTAAGAATTCTATCTAACTCAAGAGTCTGCTTATTGATCAAATGAATTTGATTCCAAACATCTTCTCCACCTAGAACGTTATCAGCCCATAGGAAAGGTGTATGCTCAGATGTACCAATAAATAGTCCACCACCGCCTACTGGAATTTGACGAATAACATCAAAGTTATCATCCCAAATAGTTACTTGACCTAAGTTCATATTAACTGTAGCGCCTAGTTGTTGACCTAGAGTCTCATTGTACCATGAAGAACCTTGTCCTGGGTGTGGCTTAGAAGCTGGACCAGTATAGATTTTAGTTACAAGCGACTTAGTTTTAAAGTCTACAACACCAACAACATCTGAACCTTGAGAAGCGATAAATAAGTATCTACCAATCTCTTTACCTTCATTTAAGAAACCATCGTGAAGAATATCACCAATATTTGGAATATCTCCAACAATTGGGAAACCTGGCTTAGAATAATCAACTATATATACATGCCCACCATCTTTAAGTGCGAATGCAATATAAGGACCATATGGAGTATCAAAAATACCAGCTACACGAGATGAAGCTATATCACCGTTTGGCTTAATTACACTAGAAGTTGGATAAACTTTCAGTGGCTCAAGAGTCATAGCATCCATAAGTACAGCGCCGCCTGGAACGTAGTTACCAGCCATTAGGTACTTACCATCTGGAGAAACTGCAAGACCACGAGAGTCTGATCCAACTTGACACTCAGCAATTTTTTGCTGACCTGGAGTATTAAGGTCAAACATTGTTACAAGACCTGAACGAGAGATCGAGTAAGCATAACGAGGTTGACGCTTGTTAGTTACTGTAACGTGAACAGCAAAACCAGCTGGGTGCTTAGATAAAACTTTACCACTAGTACCATCAACAAATGCAACGCGCTCTGCATCTCTTTCAGTTACGAAACAGATATCAGTGTTTTTCTTAACATCTACAGCTTGTGGATATTTAGAGAAAAATGCAGCTCTATCATTTAGAGGCTTCCACCCTTCTTTTACAGCTTCAAGTGTAAGCTGCTTAATTTTTCTACCTTTAAAAGCTTGTAGATAGTCAACCATTTTATCTGCATCATCTTTAGAAAAACTGTCTTTAAATCCAGGCATAGCAGTACCTGCTTTACCATTTAAAATAGTCTCTGCAAGAGTATATGCATTTTTCTTAGCAATTACATCTGGGCGTAAGTCAGAACCAACACCACCTTCGTGGTTAGGACCGTGACAACCTTGACACTCTTTTTCGAAAACTTTCTCTACATCCATGTTGGATGTAGCAGCGCTAACACCCGTCGTAACTACTGCAAAAGCAGCAATTGACATAACTAATTTATTTAATCTCATTTTATTCTTCCTCCTAAAATAAAGATATACGCAGGCCCGAAGGCCCGCACAACAATCGGTTTTATTTACTTTCGTTCTCTAAACGAGTTTTTTCTTGTCTATAAATCCAAAACATTGGAAGTATAATAATAGTGTGAAGAAAAAGCGTAAGAGTTAATGGTCCTTGGTTAATCCAAGCAAAAAAGCTTGGAATAACGTCTGTCATTGGTTCAAACATAGTATTCTCCTTATCTTTCGTGAATTTGGCTTTTGCCAGTAGATAGTAAATCTTTTGCTAAGAAAAGGAAACCTATAAATGTAACGACACCCATAATTAGTCTCCAATCCATTGCTTGTGCAAACCATAAACCGCTTTGACCATCAAAATATCCTGCCCATGTAGCACCCATTTGTGCGCGAGAGACTAGAACTTGAACGTATCCAGCAATAGTTAGCGCTACAGTCATACCCATAACACCACCTGTAATCATACTAGCAGCCCAAACAGAAGACTTAGTACTTTTCATAACCTTGATTCCATTTGTACCTTGAACTGCAAGGTACATCATACCTATTAGTATCGTAGCATAAGCACCAAAGAACGCTAAGTGACCGTGTGCTGAAGTAAACTGCGTACCATGAGTATAAAGGTTTACTTGTGGTAGTGTATGGAAAAATCCCCATATACCAGCACCTAAAAAGTTACCAAATGCATTTAGAACAAACCAAGTAAACGCTGGTTTATTGTTAATAACTGAAACTTTTTGTCCAGTAGCATCTTGCCCACCTTGTGTTTTACCCCAGTCATAAAGAACGTGGATAAACATCGCTACAAGTGGTAATGGCTCTAGTGCACTAAATAGCGCTCCAATTTCCCACCAGTACTCAGGTGTACCAATCCAGAAGTAGTGGTGACCCATACCAAGGATACCTGAACCAAATAGCATAGCTACTTCGATCCATAACCA
>NZ_JALOAN010000066.1 GCF_023228785.1 Sulfurimonas sp. | reverse complement strand
CCGTGGCTCAACTGGATAGAGTTTCGGATTTCGGCTCCGAGGGTTATAGGTTCGAATCCTATCGGGCGTACCATTTATTTGAACGATAAATGAACAAAGTCCATTTATCTACGCTAGCCGCTTGGGCACTGAAGCTGTGGTTTTGTTCCAAAACCAAGAGTTTTTGAGATGAACAAGTCCGTTTTGTTACGCTAGCCTCTTGGGTGCTAAAGCTTTGGTTTTTTTAAAAAACCAAGAGATATTTCAATTCAGACAGAAACTGTTTTACTATGGTAGTTGTTGAAAAATTAAAACAAGTTTAGTTTTACTTGACTTAGGCAATAAATTTGTTGCTTTAAAATAAAAAAACTAAAATATGCCTCCTTAGCTCAGCTGGATAGAGCAACGCCCTTCTAAGGCGTAGGCCACACGTTCGAATCGTGTAGGGGGTACCATTATTTAAACGATAAATGAACAGAGTCCATTTATCTACGCTAGCCGTTAAGGCACTAAAGCTATGGTTTTTTTCAAAAAACCAAGAATTAAAGTAAGATAAAGAATATTTAAATATAATTCTGCTCTTATAATCACATGCGGATGTGGTGAAATTGGTATACACGCCAGACTTAGGATCTGGTGCCGCAAGGCGTGGAGGTTCAAGTCCTCTCATCCGCACCATTCAATACAAAAAATCTCTCAAAACTACTTATACATCGAACTTTACTAATAAGTTTAAGCTTTCTATTAAATCTATTTGCTACCCTATTGCTACCCATTAATGAAACTATGTAGTAAAATCTACTCTTTTATAAGCTTTTAATTATCTTTGATTAGTTATCTCCACTATCAACATCATACATACACAATTTAAATTATTTATTCTTGTAAAAACTACAACCTAGTAAATTTTGACTATCAGGTGCTATAGTTATTTCAACTCCTAATGCTTCCCATCTACTCCTACCATTTTTTGAAGCATACATAAAATATTGTGGTATCTGTTGCTCTATTAGTTCTTTGTTCGCACCTGTTAAAGCTATCATAGTAGCACTACACACTTTTTGATAATACAATGGTGTTACCTGTGAACTCGGAAGTATCGAAGCATTTAGTGAAATGTTAAAAGTAAAATGATCTAGTAATACATTCCGTAATTTATCTCGTAAAAAAGAGACTAATTAATTTTAGAACATCTTCTTAAGTTCCTAAAAATTGGCACTATTAGCCATTATGTTCCTCATAATTTATCTCGTAAAAGTTGCAATAAAATAAAGAAAATAGATATAATGACATCAAGGATGGATAAAATGTTAATATCTCCAATTATGCCTTATAATCTAAAAGGGCAGATAAAGCCAGAATTATTAGAGCTTTCAGAAAAAGTTTGTATAGAAAGTGCAAAGATTGCAAGTGGATATAACCAATATGTTGTAAATACTTTTAGGGATGTTTTACGGATCACAAACAGTTACTATTCAAACAGAATTGAGGCGGAAAGTACACACCCTATAGATATTGAAAAAGCTATGCTGAAACAATTTTCAGATAATTCTAAAGAAAAAGCACTGCAAGAGCTTTCAGTTGCCCATATCAAAACACAAGAGTTTGTTGAGGATTATTCTACTAGGCATAGTGTAATTAATAGAGATTTTATAAAAGAGATACATCGACTCTTTTACTCTAGTGAAGGTATGGAAAAATTTACAAAACTTGAAAAAGAAAATGAACTCATAGAGATGATACCCGGTGAGTTCAGAACAAAAGATGTTCAAGTTGGCAGCCATATTGCACCTTCAAGTGATTTAATCACAACAGTTCTCAACTACTATGAAAAAGAGTATTCTTCAGTTTTCAATAGTTCTACAAAAGCGATCAAACTACTTGCTGCACTTAGTTCTCATCATCGCTTAGCGTATCTTCACCCTTTCTTAGACGGAAACGGAAGGGTTTCAAGACTGCATCTTGATGCAATGTTTTGGAATATGAAGCTTGAAGGCTATGGCTTATGGAACATATCTAGAGGACTTGCGAGAGATGTTAAAGAGTATCAGCACTACTTGTCTTATGCAGATATGAAACAACAAGGTGCAACGGACGGAAGAGGAGAATTGTCGCTTAGGGGACTTGAGGGATATTTAAAATATATGCTTGAGGCAGCATTAGATCAAATAGAGTTTATGGGAAATGGTTTACGACTTGATCAGCTTAATGATAAAATTAGAAAATTTGTAAAATTTTCACAAGAGGGGATGTTTTACAAACAAGAAGCCTTACCAAAATACTCTGAACTGTTATTTTCTCACTTGTTGTTAAGTGGTGAACTAGAGAGAAAATATGTGCCTTTAGCCATAGGTAAAAGTGTAAGCACTGCTACAAAACTCGTAAGCACTCTAACGAAAATGGGCTATATAGAAAGTGAACATAGTAAAGCACCACTTCGATTGAAAGTAAATTCATTCTTTGCTTCGCAGATTATCCCAGAGCTTATTCCCCAAAAAGTAGATTGATGTTTTTTCTAAAATCATATTTTTACTACAGTTTTTACTACAAAATTTGAAAAACAATGAAAATAGATGATATAGAATGAAAATTTAGAACCTTTTATAAAGTCCTAAAATACAATACTTCAAAGAAAATCTAAACTCATTGTTCCAAAAATGTTCCACTTTTAAGAACCCCATTCTAAAACAAGTGCAATTTCTAGCTAATATAACTTGCTATATTTTACTTATTTCACTGTCCTTATTCTAAAAAAACTCAATAAATTGTAGTATAATTTTATTGAGTGCTCTGAACAATTATTAAGTTGGATCCTGAGTCAAATTCAGGATGACGTATGTCTCGTCATCCCGTGCTTGACACGGAATCTAGTTTATAGATTAATAAGAGGGTTCTATTATATAAACTAAGAGGGAGAGTTTTTGTTAGACAAGAAACAGTTAAAAAAAGAGCAGATAATAGAGTGCGCGTTAGAGCTATTTGCTTCAAGGGGTTTCTATAGCACTACTATTCCTGATATTGCTAAATCTCTTAAGATGAGTGTAGGCAATATGTATAACTACTTTAAATCAAAAGATATACTAGCAAGTGAGATCATAAAATACATCTCTGTATATTTAGGCAAAAAATTAAGAGAGATAAATGAAGAGGATATATCTACTAAAGAAAAAACAAGAAAAATAGTAGAGATGTATTTTAAGACGGCTTCTGTAAAACCAGAAATGATAGACTACTTTTTAAGGATCTATCTATCTAATCGTGAAGTATTTAGAGATACTTGTGAGGGAATGCTCTGTGTAAATGAGTTTGTGACAGAGATAATGATCTACTTTGAAGAGGGTGTTAGATGCGGAGACTTAAGAGAGCAGGACTTCTTTAGTGCTTTTGGGCTTTTTATGGGATACTTAGGTGGTATGGTCTTTTTAAAGGGTGAAGATATTTTGCCAAAAGATCTAAATGAATATGTAGAAGATATAACATACAATATCTACAAAGCTTTGAGCTCACAGTAGAGATGAAAACAAAAATGAAGGTGTTATGGCTTAGTGCAATCTCATGTAACGGTAATACTCATTCATTTTTCAATTATTCACAAATGGAACAGTTCTTAGAGGACTTTGAATTTATATATCATCCAGTTATAGACTCCAAATATCTGCTCCAAGATATAGTCTCACAAGATATTGAATGTGATGTCTTGCTGATTGAAGGTGCGATATCAAAAGAGTTTAAAAGAGCAGATCTATCCATTGTGGATATAATCCAGAGATATTCTAAGAGAGTTAAAAAGATAGTTACCGTTGGTACATGTGCGACTTTTGGGGGGATTTTTAGAGAGAGTGGTTATGAAAAGACTTCAGGACTGCACTTTGATCAAGAAAAGAGAGTTGATACTTTTAAGAGTCTGCTTGATAAGACTATATCTCTTTCAGGTTGCCCAGTTCATCCAGAAGTTTTAGTAAACACTCTTTATGCAATCAAAAAAGATATAACTTTAAAAGTTGATGAGTTTTTGCGTCCAAAAGAGTTTTATGCCTACACAGTTCACAATGGCTGTACAAGAAACGAGTACTTTGAGTATAAAGTAGATAATCACAACTTTGGAGAGCTTGAGGGTTGTATGTTTTACGATCATGGTTGTCAAGCACCCTTTACACATGGAAGTTGTAATAAGATACTTTGGAATGAGGTAAACTCTAAAACTAGAGCTGGACTTCCTTGTATGGGTTGTACGGAGCCTAGTTTCCCAAGACAAAATCTATTTAGCACGAAGAAAAATATGGCAATTCCTGAGCATTTACCAGTTGGTGTCAATAAAAGAGTCTATCTTACACTTGCTGGAATTACAAAAGCCTTTAAAATAGATAGGTTAGAGAAGAAGTTATTTGATGATTAAACTTATAGAAAAAATAGAGGGCGAGGCAAAACTAGACTTTAGTTTTAAAGATGGCAAGATAGATTTTGTGGATGTTAAGTTTATGTCAACAAGAAATATTGAGAATATTTTAAAAGGCAAGAGAGCGTTTGATGCACTTGTGATAAATCCAAGAGTTTGCGGAATATGTGGTCATGCACACCTCATAGCTACAGTGCAAGCATTAGAGAGCTGTTATGAAGATCTAGAGCTCTCAAATAAGGCAAAGATTATGAGAGAATTAACTCTAAACTTTGAGCTTATTCAAAATCATTTTAAGTGGTTTTATCTCACAATATTACCATTTTTTGGACATTCTCAGCAGATTTTAAAAGCAACATATCCCACGCAACTTATGGGTAAAGCTATTGCAATTTTTGGTGGGCAGTATCCACACACTTCTTATGCTATAGTTGGTGGAGTTGTTTGTGAGATTACTCAGATGGATATTGTAAAATGTGACAATTATATATCTCAAACACTCAAGTTTGTGGAAGACAATATAGTAAAAGTAGATGCTAAAACCTTGTTAGAGGCTACAAACTCAGATCTCTTGTTGGAGTATGAGGGAGATTTACCAAACATCTTAAGAGAAATAAAAAAAGAAGATGTTTTAAAAGATGCAAAGAGTTATGATAGATTTATAGCTTTTGGAGAGAGTAGTTTTTTTAAAAAAGGTAAATCACTAAAGGCAAAAGTTAGTCATAAGATCTCACTAGAAGACGTAAAAGAGTCAGAAGTTCCATCCTCATTTGCTAAAAATGTAAGCTATAAAGATAAGTATTATGAAGTAGGTCCACTAGCTCGTGCAATGATAAACAAAACTCCACTCATTGTGGATGCCCATAAAAAACATGGAGATAGTGTTTTTAGTAGAGTTTTAGCTAGAGTCTATGAGATCTCAACTCTTTTAAACCATAGTAAAATTTTACTAAAAAACTTAGATCTAGCTGAGCCTTCATATATTGAACCACCTCTTGATATATCAAAACTAAACTCTTCTGGTTTTTCAGCTGTTGAAGCAGCACGAGGAACATTGATACATAAAGTTGAGATAAAAGATGGAATTATAAAAAATTATGAGATCATTACCCCAACACAGTGGAACTTAAGTGGTGGCTCAAGAGAGAAACCAGGAGTTTCACAAAAAGCTATGGTTGGATTAGGTGATATTAAAACAGCAGAGCTTGTTTTTAAGTCATTTGATGTTTGCTCAGTCTGCACCACACATTAATAAATTTCTTTTATATATATCATACTAAACTCTATATTGCTATATAAAAAATAGTTATATAAGCAATATTAATTTTAAATTAAGTTTTTTTCGTATACTATTACTGAATGAGTATTCATTTTGTGGATATAACTAATATAACTTAGGGAGTGTTTCATGGAAAATAGTAACTTGTTTGATAGGTTGTCTTCAAGGTTGGATGAGTTGTCAAACTTACCAAAACTTGATGATGAAGTATCAATAACTAAG
>NZ_JALOAN010000065.1 GCF_023228785.1 Sulfurimonas sp. | reverse complement strand
CAGCACGTGCAGGTGAGCATGGGCGAGGATTTGCAGTAGTTGCTGATGAAGTCCGTAAACTTGCAGAGAGAACTCAAAAATCACTAAGTGAAATTAGTGCTAATGTAAATCTTATAACTCAAAATGTTGTAGAGATCTCAGAAGAGACAAATAAAACATCAGAGAATATGCAAAATATCTCTGGCTCAGCACAAGAGCTTATAAGTAATTCTCAAGAGACAAAAGAGAATCTTTTAGTAACCTCTCAAAAGTCGACAAATGTTATGCATCAGAGTACTTACATTGCAACAAAAACAAAAGAGTTGATCGCAAATATGGATGAGATCATACAGCTCTCAAACGAAAATGTTAAACATAGAACTAAAGTTCAAAGTAGTGTCGAAATACTCTCAACTGACTCAGAGAGACTACAAAATGAACTTAGTAAATTTAGAGTATAACAAATCTTTTTATGGGGTATGAGTTTACAGATATTAATAGTAATATTTTAGAACACCTAAAATCTTTAACGCTTCTTTGCGTTGAAGAGAATCCTCAAGCACAGCAACTATACAGAGAGCTTTTTGAATGTTATCTAGAAGAAATAATCTTTAGTGATAATGCTCTAGATGGATATAACAAATATATATCAAACAATATAGATATCATCTTATGTTCTTGCGTATCATCAGAAAAAAATGCTTTAGAATTGATCAATAAGATAAGAGTTACAAACAAAGATATTCCTGTGATTTTTGTGCTAAATGAACCAAATGTAGCTACTATTCAAAAAATCTTAAAACTCAAAGTAACAGAAATTTTAGAAAAACCTATAGATACTCAGGATGCGTTAAACGCTCTAGAAGGGGCATCTAAAATAGTAATAGCAAATAAGTTTTTACAAGATAGTTCTAAGATGCAAAAACTAGAAGCTAGAGAAAAATACTCATCTATTCAACAAGAATTAGCATTTGCTAAAGAGTTAAATATCCTCAGAAATGACTTTTATTATCAAGCTATAGATAATGAAAATACTATCTTAGTGGATTTCTCATATCAGCCACTAGACACTCTAAGTGGTGACTCTTATAGTGCAAGAAAGATAGATGAGAACAAGGCTTTTTACCTTATAGTTGATGGTATGGGTAGTGGACTCTCAGCATCACTTAGCTCCATGCTAATGACATCTTTTATAAACCACACCATTGATAAAATGCTTGGGCTTGGTAACTTTGAGCTCGATAGATTGATATACGATTCTCTTGAATATATCAAGCCCATACTTCTTGAAGATGAAATGCTTTCGGTGGATTTTATACTTCTTGATTGTATTGATGCACAAATGCACTATGCAAAATTTTCTATGCCTTCAATGCTTCTACAAAACAGACAAAAAGAGATATTGAAAGTAAAATCAAACAATCCTCCTATTAGCAAATATATAAAACAATTCAAGACTTCAAGTTATGATGTTTCTAATATTTATAAGTTTTTATTTTATAGCGATGGCATGATTGAAAACTCCACAAGATTTAAAGATAAGGTCTATATGGAGTTCATAGAAGAAGACTTTTATGAATCTTTTACAAAAGAAGGAATGAAGCAGAGACTTCTTTGGAAGATAGAAAAACCAGAAGATGATATAACTTTTATATATATCAACAGACTAGATCTTAAAGACACGGTTATATCTAAACGTAGTTTTAACACAACTTTAGATGCTATTGATGAAGCGAACGAATACTATACAAATCTGTGGGAGAGTCTGACTGATGATGCAAAGCTTGTATATAAAGCGGGCATAGTTTTTAGTGAGCTTTTTATGAACGCTTATGAGCATGGAAACCTATCTATAGATACACAAGAAAAACACACTTTAATAGAAGAAGATAAATACTTAGACACGCTTATTCAGCTACAAGAAAACTGTACTAAAAAGATAAATGTAACTATCAGTAAGGTTGAGTATAACTCCTACAACTATATTATCACTAAGATAGAAGATGAAGGTGATGGGTTTGATACTCAGATACTAAGCAAGATCTTTAGAAATGTAAAATCTTTTAATGGAAGAGGTGTTTTTGTATCTAGAAGCTCATCACTTGGGATCTACTACAACGCAAAAGGCAACTCTGTACTTTTCTTACACAAAACCTAAAGATACTAAATAGCAATTTTTGGATTGTTAAATTTTTTTGCTTGAGCTATCATTTTAAAAATTAAATAATAGTGGAGCTACTAAAATGAGTTTTATATCAAGCAAAGATTTACTCGAAGCGGACAGTGAGGTCTTCTCAATCATAGAGGATGAGCTAAAGAGACAAACAAATCACCTTGAGATGATTGCAAGTGAAAACTTTACAAGCCCAGCAGTTATGCAGGCAATGGGTTCCATCCTTACAAACAAATATGCTGAGGGTTATCCATATAAGAGATACTACGGTGGATGTGAGTATGCTGATGCAGTTGAGCAGTTAGCGATAGATAGAGTTTGTGAGATTTTCAAGTGTAAGTTTGCAAATGTTCAACCTCACTCAGGAAGCCAAGCAAACTCTGCTGTTTATGCAGCACTTCTAAAAGCTGGCGATAAGCTCTTAGGAATGGATCTAAGTCATGGTGGACACTTAACACATGGTAGTAAACCTAGCTTTTCAGGTCAAAACTACTCAAGCTTTACCTATGGTGTTGAAGCTGATGGAAGAATGGACTATAGCAAGATTTTAGATATTGCAAAAGCAGTTCGTCCTAAGATGATAGTTTGTGGAGCTAGTGCTTATGCTAGAGAGATAGACTTTAAGAAGTTTCGCGAGATTGCTGATGCTGTAGGAGCTATTCTTTTTGCTGATATCGCACACGTGGCAGGACTTGTTGCTGCTGATGAGCATATGAGCCCATTTCCTTATGCCGATGTTGTAACAACGACTACTCACAAGACTCTAAGGGGTCCTAGAGGCGGTGTGATTATGACAAACGATGCAGATTTAGCTAAAAAATTAGACTCTGCAATTTTCCCTGGAACTCAAGGTGGACCACTCGTTAATACAATAGCAGCAAAAGCTGTTGCATTTAAAGAGGTGCTAGATCCATCATGGAGAGTGTACGCAAAACAGATAAAAGCAAATGCAAAAGTGCTTGAGGTTGTTTTAAAAGAGAGGGGTTATGATCTTGTATCTGGTGGAACTGACAACCATTTAGTCTTAGTCTCTTTTTTAAACAAAGACTTCTCTGGTAAAGATGCTGATACTGCCTTAGAAAGAGCGGGAATAACAGTAAACAAAAACAGTGTTCCAAATGATACAAGAAGCCCATTTGTTACAAGCGGAGTCCGCATCGGAAGCCCTGCTCTTACAGCTAGAGGTATGAAAGAGAAGGAGTTTGAGTTTATCGCAAACAAGATCTGCGATGTTTTAGACAATATAAACGACACAGAACTTCATGCTAAAATAAACAAAGATCTAGAAGAGTTAGCGCAAAACTTTGTGATCTATACACAATCAACTTATTAGTAGATCTGAGATGGATGAGATTAAACTTCTGCACAATAACTATAAACTGATAGAAAAAGCTATCCGCTATATTGATGAGAATTTTAAAGAGCATCCATCCATAGATGAAGTTGCTAAAAACATCGGCATGAGTAAGTTTCATTTTATACGGGTTTTTAAAGAGTATGTGGGAGTTACGCCAAAACAATTTCTGCACTCTGTCACTCTAAACTATGCAAAAGAGCATATAAAAGAGTCTAGATCTATACTTGATAGTAGTTTGGATATCGGTCTCTCAAGCAGCAGCAGACTTCATGAACTTTTTGTAAACCTTATCGGTGTAACTCCTAAAGAGTGGAGAGAAAAAGGTAAAGATGTTCTTATCACCTACGGTTACGGGGAGACTCCTTTTGGTGAAGCACTTATAGCTTTTACAGATAAAGGAGTTTGTTACTTAGGTTTTATTGATGAGAACAGAGATGAGATCTTTAAGAGATTTAATGAGCTTTGGGAAAATGCAGATCTACATCTTAATGAAAAAGTAGCAAAAAAATACCTAGAAAATATCTTTATAAAAAACAAGAAATACTCTCTTTTTGTAAAGGGAACAAATCTTCAAGTAAATGTTTGGAAAGCCCTTTTAAACCTGCCAAATGGCGTAGTTACAACCTATCAAGATATAGCAAACTCTCTTGATAAACCAAAAGCTACTAGAGCTATAGCCTCTGCTATTGGTAAAAATCATATAGGATATCTTATCCCTTGTCATAGGGTTATTGCAAAAAGTGGAGCTATGAGTGGTTATAGATGGGGAATAGAGAGAAAAAAGATTCTTATTGCGTGTGAATCAATTCAAAATGGTGTAAATAAAAAAGATTAAAACTACTTGAGCAAAATGCTCAAGTGTTCTTAACAAAACTACTTGCTAAGTGCTGCTTTTGACGCATCTACAACTGCACTAAACGCTGCTGCATCATTCATCGCCATATCAGCTAAAATTTTACGGTCAAGCTCGATGCCAGACTTGTGAATACCGTTCATAAATGTAGAGTAGTTCATTCCATTTAAACGACAAGCTGCGTTTATACGGATGATCCATAGTTTACGGAAATCTCTTTTCTTTTGTTTACGATCACGATGAGCATATACCCATGAACGCTCTAACTGCTCTTTAGCTTTTCTAAAGTGTTTACGGCGACCGCTATAAAAACCTTTTGCTAATTTTAATATCTTTTTGTGTCTTCTTCTACGAACAACACCTGTTTTTACTCTTGGCATATTTTTCCTTTTTCTTTACCTAGTCGCTTTGGCGATCAAGGTGCCACATATTTTGTGGTCTTGCCCAGTTATGTAACTGGAGATTTACGATAATTAATCTTTAATTAATTAATCATAGCCTTAACATTTGCCTCATCAGCTTTTGACACAATTTTCGGTGTGTTTTGCTCACGACGAGTTCCAGCATCTTGTTTTGTTAAGATGTGACTTCTAAACGCAGTTCCACGCTTAACAGTTCCATTTTTCTTAACTTTAAAACGCTTTACAGCGCCTTTTACCGATTTCATTTTTGGCATCGATGACTCCTTTTAATTTGGAACTGGGATTATACCTAAAAAAGTATAAAATTTTGCTACAATAACTATATGAATTCGATAAAACACATACAAAACGCCCTTAGTGAGCTAGACGGCGAGGTACAAACCATACTACAAGATTGGAGCATTCCATTAAATGAGAAAGACAATTTAATGCTTCCAATACTACAACAAAAAAGAGTTCTCACTCAAACGCTAGAGGACTTAACAT
The DNA here is from genome assembly GCF_023228785.1 of Sulfurimonas sp. Classification (GTDB taxonomy): domain Bacteria; phylum Campylobacterota; class Campylobacteria; order Campylobacterales; family Sulfurimonadaceae; genus Sulfurimonas. Next base: position 752 of record NZ_JALOAN010000065.1, on the reverse strand, counting down.
ACTTAAAAGAAAATCCACCAAAACCAAATCAACCGTGTGGGATAAGTAAGTATAGAGAGGACTAAAAAGCGAAACTAGATTCCGTGACAAGCACGAAATGACGAGACACGCGTCATCCTGAACTTGATTCAGGATCTAGCTTAATAATTGTTCAGAGCACTCTCTAGTTCAAACGCTCTGCGTCGGAACTTATACATATCTGAGTTACAGTTATATATAGATTCCCACGCGGAGCATGTGAGCCAGATAGAAGTTTTGTATGACGGAGTTCCTTGACACTTCCGTCATTGCGAGATTCAGATTTTCGTCATTGCGGGCTTGACCCGCAATCTCATTATGGATTTTAAGCTTATTTGACTTTTTAAAACTCATGAGATCCTGAATCAAGTTCAGGATGACGGAGTTGCGGAAGTTCAGGATGACGGAGTTGTGGAAGTTTATGGTGATGGAGTTGTGGAAGTTTATGGTGACAGGGTTGTGGAAGTTTTGTATGACGGAGTTTGGAGTGATTAGTTGGTCGATTTTAGTGTTACTAAATTGAAAAAGTTTTAGTTTATAAATGATGAAGAAATCTGATAAAAATATATGTAAGAAGTGCCCTTCCCCAGATACCTGCGGCACATAACGCTTTAAGGTGTGCTGCTGTATTCCTACCCTGACACATTGTCTCAAAACACCATTGCACAGGTCTAAAGAAGAGCGACGAAATTATAGCTAAGTTTTTCTAATTAGCAAAGTTTTTTTGTTATAAT
>NZ_JALOAN010000064.1 GCF_023228785.1 Sulfurimonas sp. | reverse complement strand
ATATCACCAATAGTATGCAATATACGGTCTTTATTTTCAATAAAAATATCATATACAGATTTAGAAATAATTGTCTTATTTATTTAGAAAAATGAGACTGCAAAGAAGAAGTTCTTTCACAGTCTCACTGCGTGGGAACTCATATATATATCTGAGTTTATAATTTATATACACTCCCACGCAGAGCAAGAGAGAGCTTTTGGAACCCCAAACAAACTACGAAGTGACACAACTCACTTATTTTTACTCTTTAAGATCTCCCTTACAACCTCTCTATCATCAAAAGGAAACTTCTCATCATAGATGATTTGGTAGGTCTCATCGCCTTTTCCTAAAATGACTACTACTTCGTCAGCTTTTTGCTCACTAAGTGCCATCTCTATGGCTTTTCTTCTATTTAGCTCGACACTTACTATACTCTTATCTTCAATACCTTCAAGTATGTCATCAACTATGGATTGTGGATCTTCAGTTCGTGGATTATCGCTTGTGACATAGACTTTTTTTGCTAAACTAGCAGCAACTCTACCCATCAAAGCTCGTTTAGTTTTATCTCTATCTCCACCAGCTCCAAAAACAACTAAAAGCTCTTTTTCTTTTAGTGCATTTAATACTTGTTGCATTCCATCTGGAGTGTGTGCAAAGTCAACTATAACATTTGGTTCCTCACTCACTTGTTCCATTCTGCCACTAACTCCAGCAAAACCCTCAACCACTTCAACAATCTTCTCTAGTCCATCATCAACTAAGAGATCTACTGCTCCAATTGCTGCCATTAAATTGTAAAGATTGAAAAAACCATGAAGTGATGAAGTAAAAGGAACTATCTCTTTAAAATGCTGAATTATTCCACTTGAAGCGTTGTTTAGTGAGTAAGCCATAAGCTTGTATGAGGCATTGTGTTCTATGCCATAAGTAAAAGTATTTTTAACAGTAAAAGATGATTTTGGCTCATCTTTGTTTATAAGTTTTTTACACTCGTCTTGAAAAAAACTATTTTTAGTAGCTATATATTCACCTATGGTTTTATGATAGTCTAAATGATCTTGAGTGATATTTGTAAGAATTTTAAGCTCAAACTCTAGTCCCTCTATTCGCGCTTGTGCTATAGCGTGTGAGCTTACTTCCATAATAAAAAACTCACACCCAGCATCTACTGCTTGATATATGTGTTTGTAGGTGTTTAACACACTTGGAGTAGTAAGCGATTTGCCTTCTATTATTTCATCATTCATAAAAAAGCCACGAGTGCCTTGCATAGCAACTTTGTAGCCTAGATCTAGTAAAAACGAGTAGATAGCACTTGCGGTTGTAGTCTTTCCATTTGTGCCTGTAATGCCTACAATTTTTATCTCTCCTATACCAAAATGAGGAGCTATCTCTTTAACATTTATGATAGAGTGAGCATTTCTACTCTTTGCATCTTCAAGATATTTTTTATTTTGTGCTGTTAAAACAAAGGCTGTCTGAGCATCACATTCTGAGGAGTTTTCGCTTACATATTTGTAAGATTGGCTAGGAAGCTCAATCTTCATTTTTTTTGCTCTTTGCCAGCTTTTTTAAAAGTTTTCTAAGTAGTTTATCGCTCGGATAGATGCTAAGTGCATTCTCTAAGTATGAGAGTGCCATCTCCCCAAAGTCATTCTCTATAAGTCTGTCTAAAAAATCAACAAAATCCTCTTTTTGAGTAATAATTACACGAGTTGAGAACATAATATTTTCAAAAGTCTCTTTAAATCCAGCACCCTTGTCTAAAATGGCTTTAAAGTCTTCATAAAGAATACCATCTTCAAATTCAAGTCTATCTCTTAGAGGTTTTGCAAAAATTTCGCCAACTCTGTCTATAGCATCATCCATCGTTTGTAAAATATCACTCATAATTTTGTCAGCTGACTCTTTATCTTCATCTTTAAGAACTTCATAGTAGTCAAAAAGAGCCTCAGCACCACCCTCGCCACTCAAAGCCATCTCAGATAATATCACACCATTATACGCTTCTTTTGAGTTTGGAAAATCTTGCAAAACTCTTGCAAATTTTTCTAATGCTGTTTTGTAGTCTGATTTGCTAAAGTACTCTTTAGCTTGTGATAATGTTTTATGTTTAGAAATACCATTCATTTTTTTCTCTTTTTTAAAGATTTTCTAAATTGTCTTCCATACCAACTGGTACATTTATAATTGTAAGCTCTGGATGAATATCCATCTTAAGTTGTCTCTCTACACCATATTTTAACGTACTGCCACTGCTAGCACAGCCAACACAAGCACCTTTTAGCTGAACATACACATTTCCATTTTTTACTGTTATAAAATCTATATCGCCACCATCGAGTGCTAGTGATGGACGGATTTTATCTATGGAGGCTTTTACTGGGCTCATCAACTCTTCATCCGTAAATGGAATCATCTCTTTTCCTTAAATTCATTTCTTTTCTTGCAATATTGATTTTAGATAACATAAAATATGACAAAATCGCTTAACAAGTCATAAAGATTTAGATTAGCTTAAAGGTTTTAGTCTTTAAGTGCTAAAACTTCCAAAGTGTAACTTGGTTTTCTCATACCAACAAGGACATAGTCAATGCTCTCTTGCCCCATTAAAAATCTCAAAGCCGTATCTTGCATAGATACATCGTCATTTTTGAAAAACTCTTTTAATGCTTTTCTCGTATTTTTAGAACACTCATGCAAAACCATCTTTTTATACTCTACAAAAAACATATCTATGGAGTTTACAAGTAACTCTTTGCTCTCTTGGTCTAGACTCTGCAGCGATGTTCTCATATGTGGTATGATTTGGGCAAAGAAAAATGCATCCCAATCACCTATCCAGCCAAACTTATGCTTTGACGCATCTAACTCTTCAAAGAGATTGTATAACGGTTTTAGCTGCTCATTGTCACAAATTTCTAAGAGTTCATTTAGATGGTGATAATACTCTCTTGACTCATCATAATCAGCAAGTCTATACATCTTGCCTTCAAACTCAGCATTTAAAGGCCTATTTGCTAAAACTCTAAGCCCATTCTCTTTTGCCCACTGTGCACATTTTAATCCCTCTAGTTCAAGGATATTTATAGGAAGTTGCACCGTAGTGAAGCTATGGGTATCATTTAGTACTTCCTCCGATGCTTTGTCTGCTAATATTATCAGATCTTCATAAGGCAAAAATTCATCACTTTTTTTACTCTTAGAAAAGCTATTTGAACTTATTCCATAGCCTGAAATTCTGCCATTTTTAACTTCTATCTCTAATGCTACAAAAGCTCTATATATTCTTTTATACATTTCATCTAACATCTCATCTTTGTCAATGTCTCTGTTTATAGCATCTAATATATAGTACTCAGGATTATGTAGAAGATAGCAATCGATTTTTGTCCTCTCTAATCTCTTTAGAGACTCTGTAAGTTGATCTTTTATAAACGATTCACTTATAGAGTGAAAGCAATCAGGCGAAAATTCAACCACTTCTTCAAATGGCTCTTCTTTATGCCTATCCATATTTGAACCTTGAATATAGCCAACTTTGCTAACTATCTCAACTGAATCTTTTGTGCCCTCATCGAACTCTCTAAAAGCTAGTGCAATAGCACGCTCAGCTCCACCATCCATATAGTTAGATGATGTGTCTATCATACGGATGCCAGAGCTTATTGCATCTCTTAGTGCTTGTATATGTTGTGGGTTATAATCACTTATTCTATAAGTTCCAAATGCGAAATTACTCATTATGTCTCACTTTTTGCTAAAGTATTTTAGAATTGGGAAAGTTATGTAATATATGAAAGGCTTTAAAAGCAAAGATAATCTTTGCTTTTCGCTGAGCCATAGACTCAGCGTAAGAAACTTTATTTCTTATTTTTATACAAGCTCTATAAACGCCATTGTAGTTGCATCACCACGACGAATACGAGTTCTTACTATTCTAGTATATCCACCAGCACGATCAACGTACTTAGGTGCTATTTCATTTACTAGAGTTTTTGTTGCTTCTTTGCTTTGAAGCGCCGCAAATACTGCTTTATGAGCATTAGAGTCATTCTTACCAGCAATTGTGATAAGTTTTTCTACATAAGAACGTAGTTCTTTTGCTTTCATTATAGTAGTTTCAATTTTTCCATGTTCTATTAACGAAATACTTAGGTTTTTAAGTAAAGCTGCACGGTGTGAGCTAGTACGACCTAGTTTACGATATCCATGACGATGTCTCATCTCTTATTCCTCTTTAGCCTTGAGCGGCTTCAATTTTCTTTTTTAATGCACTAATTACATCATCTGCTAAGTCAGCGCCAACTGCAAAACCAAACTCTTGTAATTTTTCTACGATTTCATCATATGACTTTTTACCTAGGTTTTTAACATTTTTAAGATCATTTTGACTCATCAATGCTATTTCACCTACTAGTTTAATATCAGAGCGGTCAAGACAGTTAAAACTTCTCGCACTTAAACCTAAACTATCAATATGAGTTACCAACTTTTTAAGGTCTGGATTTTCTTCAACTCTCTCTATAGTTGTAGCAGCTTTTATACTGATCTCTGAGTTAAATACAGCTAGTTGAGCATACATAACTTCAAGTGAGTTTTTAAATGCTTCTAGTGGAGTTACTTGTCCATCAGTTCTTATGTTTAAAATTACTCTCTCAAAGTTAGGGTTGTCTTCTACAAGAACATTCTCTATCTTATAAGTTGCACTACGAACTGGAGTGAAATAAGCATCTAATGCTATATAACCATCTTCAAGTTCGTCATGAGTATCTTCACTAGGAACATAACCTATACCTTGTGCTATTTTTATAACAAAGTTTAAGTTAGAGTCTTCGTTAAGAGTTGCAAGATGAGCATCTGGAGTTACTATTTCAACAACATCATTGCTTAAATCACATCCCTTGATAGTACATGGACCAGTAAAGCTATAACTAACTTCAGCTTCACTAGCTTCATCTTTAAGTTTAAAACGAATCTCTTTAAGATTTAATATAAAGTCAGAAATATCTTCAAGCATACCACGAACAGAGTCAAACTCATGCTTAGCACCCTCGATTTTTATAGCTATCGGTGCATAACCAACAGAAGAGCTTAATAAAAAACGACGAAGTGGGTGAGCTAAAGAGATAGCAAAACCAGTTTCAAAAGGATAAGCCATTATGTTTGCTTCATTCTCACTAATCTGTTCTACCTCAAATTCTTGAGGAGCAAGTGGAGTAGTTTTAATTTTTTTCATTCTCTAACGCCTTTTATTAATTCTATTATTTCGAGTAAAGCTCAACGATTAAACGCTCTTCTACTGGAATTACAACTTCTTCTCTCTCAGGTAAACGAGTAAAAATACCAAATACTTTCTCAGCATCGATATCAACCCATGGTGCTAGACCTGTTTGATTTGTTAGCTCTATTGCACGAACAACTTGAACATTTTTCTTGCTTGATTCGCGAACCTCTATTTTTTGACCAGCTCTAACATTGTAAGAAGGAATATCTAATTTCTTTCCATCTACAAGGATATGACCATGAGTAACAAGTTGACGAGCGAAACGGCGAGTTGAAGCAAAGCCCATTCTGTAAACTACATTATCAAGTCTGCTTTCAATTAGAGTAATAAGGTTTGTACCTGTATTACCATCTCTTCTTTTTGCTTCAACAAATAGTGCACGGAATTGCTTTTCAGAAACACCATACATGAATTTTGCTTTTTGCTTTTCATTAAGTTGTAAACCATACTCAGAAACTTTCTTGCGACGCTGACCATGTTGACCAGGACCATAAGGTCTTTTTTCTAATGCAGATTTACCTGCTAAACGACGTTCACCTTTTAAGTTAAGGCTTACACCGAATCTTCTTTCGATTTTTTCTACTGGACCTCTATATCTTGCCATCAGTAATCTCCTTAAACTCTACGACGCTTAGGTGCGCGACAACCGTTGTGTGGTAGTGGTGTAACATCTTTCATAAATGTAACACGAATGCCTTCTATAGCACCTACAGCTTTAACAGCTGTCTCACGACCTGAACCTGGACCTTGTACTTT
>NZ_JALOAN010000013.1 GCF_023228785.1 Sulfurimonas sp. | reverse complement strand
TCGAACCATCGGCCACATCATTAAAAGTGACGTGCTCTACCAGCTGAGCTAACAAGACGAAATACAAACAATTTGTTTGTGAGCCGAAATTATAGGCAAATAGTTTTTCTATGTCAAGACAATTGAGGAGAAAATGTTAAAAGTTTTAAAAGAGTTGCGATAACTCATGAAAAATTGCTTTTTTAGGTAGAATATATCTCATGAATTATTACAGTTTTGAATATCCTTATCTTATTTTTTTACTATTTCCAATAATCTATTGTTTATATAGATGCAAAGAATATACGCAAAGTAGATATTTTGTACATTTGGAATTTCTAAGAGCTAAAAAAAACTTCTTTAGGCTAGAGTGGATTGTAAAAATATTAATCTTTATATCTCTTTGTATAGCTCTTGCATCTCCCATCGTTGTTGATAGAGATAACCCTTATAACAGGGAGGGAAAAGATATCGTGCTAGCGATTGATGCGAGTGGATCTATGAACTCATCTGGGTTTGATGTAGAAGATGAGCTAAGTAGTGGTAAAAGGCTAAGTAGGTTTGAACTTACAAAGGTAATAGCAGCAAAATTTATAAACAAAAGGTTAGGAGATAATGTTGGAGTAGTTATTTATGGAGATTTTGCTTTTATAGCATCTCCTATTACTTATGAAAAAGAGATAGTAGTCCAAATGTTAAGCTACACTAACCAAGGAATGGCTGGGCAAAATACAGCAATAGGTGAAGGGATTGCTATGAGTGTTCGTGCATTTGAGACATCTATTGCAAAGAGTAAAATCATAGTTTTACTAAGTGATGGCGAACATAATAGCGGATCTATCTCACCAAAAGATGCTATAAAACTTGCAAATGAAAAAAATATTAAAATTTATACAATAGCCATAGGAAATGAAGGTGAAGCAGACGAAGCACTACTAGAGATGATAGCAAAAGAAGCTAATGGAGAGTTCTTTAGAGCTGCAACTGCCAATGAGTTAAAGAGTGTTTATGCTGAGATAGACAAGCTTGAATCATCAAAGATTAAGAGTAGAGATTTTGCTTTAAAGGAGTACTATTATGAAATATTTTTACTCCTTGGATCTATGCTTTTGTTATATCTAATCCATAGAGAGATAAAGAGATGAGTTTTATATCGGCTGAGTACTTTTGGCTTTTTTTGTTTTTAGCAGCCCTTATCGCAAAGAAGGATTTTCGAGGCTTTAGTTTTAGAGCATATGGTTATGTTATCACATTTGTTTTTATAATTCTTGCACTTACAAGACCTGTGATACTTCAGGAGCCTGTAAAAAAAGAGTTGATGCTTAGTGATGTTATCGTTGCAGTAGATCTCTCTTTTTCTATGCAAGCACGAGATCTACATCCATCTAGACTTATAAAAGCAAAAGAGACGCTAAAGAGTCTTATAAAAGCCCATAAAAATAGTCGTTTTGGAGTGATTGGGTTTACTACAAATGCTATTATATTATCTCCACTAACTCAAGATAGAGAGCTACTAGAACATCTCTTTGGCTCTCTTGATGAGAATATGATTGTTACAAAGGGAAGCTCTATTATGAGTGCTTTAAAACTCTCAAGAAAAATGTCAAAGTCAAAAAAACTAAGTGTAGTTATACTCAGTGATGGAGCGGATGAGACAGGTTATACAAATGAAGCGCAGTTTGCAAAAGAGAGAGGCTTAGTTGTAAATATCTTTATGTTAGCTTCAAAAATGGGTGATAGTTTAGTCTTAGCGGGTGGTGAATTTTTAAAAGATACGGCTGGCAATATTGTAGTTAGTCGTGAAAATGAAGCTATTAAAGAGATAAGTGAAGCAACTGATGGTGTATATACTAAAAGCTTTGATGAACTACTAGATGCACTTGAATCTCAAAGAAGTCAAGATGAAAGAAGTGAGCAAGAAGTAGTTGAAAATATTGAGCTTTTTTACTACTTTGTCTTTTTGGCTATAGTTGCTTTTTTAGTTAGTAACACAACTCTAAAGAGATATGTTTTAGCCTTTTTGCTGCTTTTTGGTGTGAGTTTAGATGCAAATTTTTTAGACTACTTTGCAGATAAAAATATTAAAGAGTTTAAGACTGCAAATGCTTACTATAAAAGTGGCGAATTTGAATCAGCACTTAGCTCTTATGAAGCAGTTAAATCTTCAGATCCAGAGTTTAAAGCCATAGTTTTTTATAATATGGCAAACTCATTAGTAAAGCTCAAAGAGTATGAAAGAGCAAAAGAGGCTTATATGAAATCACTCACTCTTAGTTACTCCAAAGAAGCAGATGAAAATATGAGATATATAAGAGGATTAAAAGAACAGAAGCAAGCATCATCTAAAAACAATTCTAAAAAAACATCTTTATCACAAGAGAAAAAAAAGAAGAAAAAAGAAGGTGGAGGATCAAATATGAACGTAAGTGCAAGTAGTGGAAGCTCGGACACCAAAGATGCTAAAAAGGTATCCGCACAAACAAAAATAGATCTAAACTCAAACAAAACAAAACTAAGTTCAAGGGCGTATGAGCTTATAAATAAGAGGCAAATAGATGAAAAACAACCTTGGTAAAGTATTTTTAGTTTTACTTTTACTTTTAAGCTTAGAACTATTTGCCTCCACTTATGAATGGAGTGTTCAAGCAAACAAAAAAAGTGCGATGACAAATGAACCGATTCATCTAAAATATACTTGTACTTTTAGCGACACCGCACAGACCTACGCTATAGAGTTTAAGCCAGTTGTGGACAATGATGAGTATAGAGTGTTACTTCTAAGTGAAAATGAGAGCATAGTAGATGAAAAAAGAATCAATACTTATGAATATCTACTCTATGTAAAAAAAGCGCAAGATCTGAAACTTTTTTTTGATACAACGATGAAAAAAACAAATAAAGATTCTATACGAAACAGCGTAATAGGACGCGATAATGCTGAGTATGAAGACTATAGTATAAGAATTATTCGGCAAGAAGGTGTGGAGCTTGAGATAAAAGATGCAAGAAGCGAACTTGTGGGAAAAATAAGTGCTGATGTGAAAAAAGATAAGAGTAATATTATGGCTTATCAGCCTTATCACTTAGAGATAAAAATAGAAGGTCTTGTAAACTATGAAGCCATAAAAGCATTTCATTTTGATATAGATGGAGTTAAAGTTATAGAAGAAAAACCTATAAAAGAAGTGTCACTAACAAAAGATGGACATATTGGCTTATGGAGTCAAAAATTTGCATTTGTGAGTGATAAAAATTTTACTATTCCTAAAATTGAGATAGATTATTTTGACTTAGAAGATAAAAAAGTAAGAACTCTTAGTTTTGACAAAGTAGAAGTTGAAGTAAAAGAACTTTATAAAAAAGAGGAGCTTTTAGAAAAAAAGACAAAAAAGTTTGAGATAGAGTATGAGTATTTCTACTACGCTTTAACATTTTTAGCTGGATTTCTTTTTGCAAAGATAAAGTTTAAAAAAAGAGTAAAACTCTCATCACTCCAAATGGAATTTAACAAAAAAATAGATGATGCAAAGACTTTAGAAGAGTTGGTTTTTCTTTTGGTACTGAGTGATGCAAAGGGATATGACAAGATTATAAAGATGATTGAACAAAAAGAGATAGAGTCTTTGAAAAATGCCAAAGAAGTGAGTAAGTTCAAGGTAAGTTAAATGCTTTTTAACTAAAATGTACAAAAATATTTAAGGAAAATAGATGATGTTGTCGATAAAATCACTTTTAGTGATCTCAGCAATTATGCTGCTAATGAGTGGTTGTGCTCAAAAAGTAAAAATAAAAGCTCTCAATCCTGCAGAAGTTGAAGAGATGGCGACAAAGAAAAAGATCGCAATAAGTAGTTTTAAAAATGATCACTATGGTCTCTCTGGCAAGATAGAGTCTCAGATAGCTCAACATAAGCTAGACCAAAAGAGATACTTTACAGTTGTTAGTAGAAAAGATTTAGATAAGGTTATGGCTGAACAAAAGTTACAATCATCTGAGCTAATGGATGAAAAAACGGCTACAAAAGTTGGAAAGCTTATAGGTGCTCAAGCAGTTATAAATGGTGAAATAGCATCTGCTAGTGGCAAGTCAGGCAGATACATAAAAGATGCAAAAGAGTGTTTAAACTACACTAAAAAAGGCTGTACTAAATGGCGTTACTATAAAATAACTTGCCATACCACGCAAGCCACCGTTGCTGCTAATATCAATATAGTAAATGTTGAGACAGGTTCGATAATCTATGGAGATACTTTAGATAAAGAGTATAGCGCTGATTCTTGTAATCCTACAGGCGGTTTTTTAGGTCTTGGTGGATCTGCTGAAGTTTTATCAAAAGCTCAAGCGCTAAATAGATTAACTTCGGCAATAGCAAGTGAATTTGTATATAAACTTACTCCTAACTATATTTACTTTGAAGTAGCACTACTCGATAAAATAGAAGTTGATGTGACTAAGCAACAAGAGACGATTTTTGAGAATTCGCTAGAGTATATTAAAGTTGGTCGTATGGATAGAGCAGAATCAATGCTTCAAGGACTTTTAGATGAGCTTAATGGTAGATCTTATGTTGTTGCATATGTTTATGGTGTAGTTCAAGAAGCAGAGGGAAAACTAAATGATGCAAAAAAAGCATATACTTTGGCTGATGACTTAGCAATGGGACCAGTAGAAGAGATAAATTTAGCTATTGTTAGAATAAATAACTCTATTGAAAAAAGAGAAAGAGCAAAGAGACAAATGAATGCTAAGTAGAGGTATTAAAACTTTAATTTTATCAATATCTACACTGTTTTTTTTAGGTGGATGTGGAGGAACTCCCACTCCAGCACCAAAAGTAGAGCCATTACCAAAATGGATAAATTCCCCGCTTCCTAGTGATAATAGTGAGTTTATGTATGGAATGGCTATAGCTGGGGATAGAGAGAGTGCTATAAAAGTAGCTCTGAGTGATATGGTAGCAAAACTTGGAACTACTATAGAGTCTTCTTATGAATCAAATGAAGAGGTTCGTGGTGGCTTTGTAAATTCTAGTATTAAAAACCAGATAAAGTCAGGTGTCTCAAAAATTAGCATAAATAACTACGAGGTTATAAAGTCACATAAAGTTAGTTATAGAGAGTTTGCTGTGATGTTGCAGAGTGATAAAGCAAAGTTTGTTAAGGGGCTTAAGCAAAACCTAGAGATGCAAAAAAAAGCAATATCACAAAAGTATCACTCACTACAAGGTGAAGATGCACTAACTAGATACAATACTAAAAAAGAGTTATCACTTAAGGCTAGTGAGTTACTATCAGATGTTCTTATTATCTCTGAGATAGATGCAAGTTTTGATAAAAAAGGGAATCTTGATTTCATTCAAGGAAAACAAAAAGAGTTTTTAAACGAAGCAAAAAGTTTGAAGTTTTATGTAAATGGGGATGCTAAGTCCTCAAAGTTTATAAAAATCATAAAAAACTATCTTGCGCAAAATGGTTTTAATGTAACAAATTCCAAAGATGCTATAAAAATAGAAGCTAAAACGAGTGACAATATAAATAGACACGGCTCTATAAATATAGCAGTTATCACTTTAGACATTGGTGTTTATGACAAAAATAAACGTATCGGTGGTAAGAGTATAATATTAAAAGAGAGATATAATGGTTCACAAGAGAGTGTATATAAAAACGCTTCAATACATCTAGAACAAGATATAAAGTCTCAAGGCATTAACGAGGTCATAGGGATTAATTTAGTAGAAAATCATTAACCACGCTTAGATATACTTCTTAAAAACATTTAACACAAGGTTGTTTTAGTATGGTTGGCAAGATACAAAAGATTAAACAAGAAGTCTCAAAAGTAGTAGTAGGACAAGAAAGAATGATAGATGGTATGCTTATCGCACTTTTGTGTGATGGGCATATTCTTATAGAGGGTGTTCCTGGACTTGCAAAGACTACAACAGTAAATGCACTGGCATCTTCGCTTGGGCTTGGCTTTAAAAGAGTTCAGTTTACCCCAGATCTACTTCCATCAGATATTTTGGGAGCTGAGATCTATGATCCACAAAACAATAACTTCAAGATCAAAAAAGGTCCAATCTTTACAAACCTTTTACTAGCAGATGAGATAAACCGAGCACCAGCAAAGGTTCAATCAGCACTTCTTGAAGTTATGCAAGAGAAGCAAGTAACATTAGGCGACACTACATTTAAGCTAGATCTTCCTTTCTTTGTAATGGCTACACAAAACCCAGTAGAGCAAGAGGGTGTCTACCAACTCCCAGAGGCTCAGCTAGATAGATTTATGCTAAAGATTGTAGTTGACTACAATACAAAAGAAGAAGAGCTAGAAATTGCTAGACGCATATCAAGTGGTGCATTTGAAGAGATCTCCGCAGTTATAGATGCGAGTGAACTCCAAGAGCTAAAAGAGGCTATAAAAGCTGTTCACATAGACGCAGAAGTTGAGAAGTACATTATAGAGCTTGTAAGTGCTACAAGAGATCCTAAAGAGTATGGACTCCAAGATCTTGAAGATTTTATCCAGTTTGGGGCATCTCCTCGTGTGAGTATCGATATGTTTAAGGCTGTAAAAGCTATGGCATATTTGAGACAAAAAGAGTTTGTAACTCCTGTTGATGTGGCATATGTGGCAAAAGATGTTATGCGTCATCGCATCGTTCTTTCGTATGAAGCTGAGGCTGAGGGCATTACAACTGATGAGATTATTCAAAAGGTCCTAGAGACTGTAGCCATCCCTTAAGGTAGAGAGTTTTGAGTAAACTGCAAAAGATCTTAGTTAGAGCTAGACGACAAGTCTTTAGTGAGATGGTGGGCAACAACCCATCTGTATTTCACGGCGAGGGTTATGACTTTATAGAGCTTCGTGAATATATGGCAGGCGATGATATTCGCCATATTGACTGGAATATTACCGCTAAGATGCAACGCCCATATATAAAAGTCTTTCGTGAAGAGAGAGAGCTAAATGTTGTTTTAGTCTCTGTGCTAAATGGAAGTGTTCACTTTGGCTCAAAGAAGTTTAAACAAGATAGTATCGCTGAGGTAAATGCACTTTTAGCCTACTCAACCCTAAAAAATGGTGACCTGCTAAGCTCATATATCTTTACAGACAAGCTAATCTCAAGCGCAAAGCCTAGTAAAAAACTCCACCAAGTTCAAAAAACTACACAAGAGATCTTGGACTTCGATGCACTAAATCAAAAGCTTGATTTTAAAGTTATAGCCGACACACTATATAAACGACTAAAAAGGAAGTCACTTATTGTAGTCATTGGAGATTTTTTTGAGATCCCGGACTTTAATGTTTTAGCTAAAAAGCATGAAGTTGTAGCCATCATAGTGAGAGATATGCTTGAAGAGAAACCTCCTAAAATGGGTTTCGCTTCACTAGTAGATCCACAAAGTGGAGCAACTCTTGAGGGAGATTTTAACGCCTCAAGTGTTGAGTCTTATGCAAAAAAAGTAGCGGCACATGATCATAAACTCTTTGAAATTTTAAAAAAACATAGAGTTAGATTTACTAAAGTTTATACACATAAGAGTGCAAGTGTTGAGCTTCGCAGACTCTTTGAAGGTAGATAAGATGCAAGATATAGAACTTCATGACATCAAGACTATAGTAGAGATACAAGAGTACTCGCTTCTCTTTCTCTTAGGTACTATTTTTATTGTTACTTTGGTTATTTTAGCACTAGTTTATTTACTTGTAAGATATATAAAAAACAAAAATGCTTACAACCAAAGAAGAGAACATTTCAAGATGATGACTTCACAAGATCTAAGCAAAACAAAAGAGTCAGCTTACGCTATCACCCTTTATGGACTTACTTTTAGAGATGACTCACCTAGACACTTTGAAATGTATGAAAACCTAACAAAGAGACTAGAGAGATATAAGTATAAAAAAGAGGTCAAAGCTTTTGATGATGAAATCAAAAGCTATATAGAACTATATCGAGGTATGATTGATGTTTGAGGGCATCTATTTTGAATATCCTATCTTTGCACTTTTAATTGTTTTTTTTATAGCTTGTGCCCTTTTTTGTAAACAAAGAGCTTCATCACTATATTTTCCTCATACAAAAGAGTTTATGCAAAAATCAGTTTCAGCATCAAAGATACTTTTTGTTCTAAAGTGGCTGGGCATTGTTATGCTCATAATTGCTCTGATGTCGCCCATAAAAGATGAACCGTACGAACTAGAGCCAAAAGATGGTTATGAGATAGCGCTCATTCTCGATGCTTCTCAGTCTATGCAAGCACAAGGGTTTGATACCTCAAATCCTTACTCTACAAGATTTGATGTAGTAAAAGAGATAGTTAGCTCATTTATTAAAGAGAGAAAAAATGACAATATCGGTTTAGTGGTTTTTGGAGCTTACTCTTTTATAGCATCTCCTTTGACTTACGATGAAAATATTTTAAACAAGATAGTCTCTCAACTCCAAATAGGAATGGCTGGACAATATACAGCACTCTATACCTCTCTTGCTCAAGGTGTAAATCTTTTAAAAATGAGTAAGTCAAAAAGTAAGGTTGCAATACTTCTAACTGATGGTTATAGCACCCCACAAATAGATAAGATCCCACTTGATGTAGCGCTAGATATGGCAAAAAAAGAGGGAATTAAGGTTTATCCTATTGGTATTGGGATGCCACATGAATATAATGGCGAGATACTTATGCAAATAGCACAGGAGACAGGCGGAAAAGCTTTTGGAGCTGCAAGTGCTAGTGAGCTTGAGAGAGTTTATAAAAAAATAGATGAGTTAGAGACTTCAGAGATTAAAGCTCAAACATTCTCATACACTAAATACTACTACTTTTACCCGCTTTTTATTGCGCTCCTTTGTTTAATGTTCTATGTTTTTTTAAAAAATAGAAGAGGTAGTTTATGAGTTTTTTACATCCTGAATTTTTATACTATATGTTACCTCCGCTTATTATCCTTTTTGGATTACTACTCACTCAAAAAGAGACTGAGGCGCATTTTTTCTCTACCGAGGTTATAGATAGACTAAGAGTTAGCACAAACTCAATGACAAAAAGAGCAAGAAATGCTCTATTTTTTCTTGTAGGTTTTTTTATGATCATAGCCTTAGCCGAACCTGTGATAGACGATGGCAAGATCTTAGTAAAAGCAAAGAGTGCAGATCTTATGATTGCTATAGATATTAGTGACTCGATGCTCGCACAAGATCTATATCCAAATCGCTTAGAGTTAGCAAAACAGAAGGCTTTAATGTTTTTAGATGAGATGAGTGATGAGAGAGTTGGAGTTATGGCATTTGCCAAAAGCTCCTATCTTGTCTCGCCTCTTAGTTTTGATAGTAGTGCGGTTAGTTTTTTGCTAAAACAACTTGACACTAACTCTATAACAGAGCAGGGTACAAATTTTTTATCTATTTTAGAAACATTTGCAAAAACCAGTGAAAACAGAGATGAAAAATATCTTCTGATTCTTAGTGATGGGGGAGATGATAGTGATTTTAGCAAAGAGATAGAATTTGCACAAAAAAACAAGATAGTAGTTTTTGTTCTTGGCATTGCAACAAAAGAGGGCGCACCTGTAAAAAAAGAAAATGGAGCATTTATAACTCATAATGGCAAAATAATCATCTCCAAACTAAATGAAGAGATAGCCTCACTTGCAACAAAGAGTGGTGGAGTCTATATAGAGTCATCACTCTCAAACAAAGATGTCAAAGCAATGCTAAAAGAGGTAAAATCCATCTCAAATGTAAAAGAGTTAAAGAGTGAAGAGATCCACAACTATAAACCTCTTTTTTACTATCCACTGGGCTTAGCCATTCTTTTACTTCTTATGGCTACAAGTTCATTAAGAGTAAAAACTAAACTTTCTGCTTTAGTACTTTTTTCTCTACTTGGACTCTCTAGTGCCCCGATGAAAGCTTCGATGCTTGATTTTGTTGAACTTGGAACTGCAAAAAAAGCCTATGAAGCAGGAGAGTATGAAAAATCCGCGAATATTTATGAAGAGTATGCCAATAAGTCCCAAATGGGCGAGGCATATTTTAATACAGGAAATGCATACTATAAACAAAAAGATTATAAAAAGGCTATAGAAGCTTATAAGAACGCATTGTTTGATAAAGATGAGATGAGAGCTAAAAATTTCTCTAATCTTGGTAATGCTTATGCAAAATCTGGGGAGCTACAAAAAGCAGTAGAAGCTTATGAAAACTCTTTAGAGATACAAGAAGACAAAGAGACTAAAGAGAACCTAGAGAGAGTTAAAAAACTGCTCAAAGAGCAAGAATCAAAAGAGGATGAAAAAAAAGATAAGCAAGATAAAAATGATTCTAGTGAATCAGGCGATGAAGATTCAGATGAAAAAGATGAAAAAAACCAAGATGAATCAAGCTCTAAAAGTAGCCAAAGTGATGAAGAGAAAAAGAGTGATGAGACAAAAGCTAAACAAGAAGAAGATGAACAAAAAAAAGACAAACAAGATGCAAAAGATAAACAAGAAAAAAAAGAGCAACTAGATGAACTAAAAGAAAATCAAAAGAAAAGTGATGAAGACTCAGACGCAGACTCAGCAGAGATGCAAAAACAAGAGATGAGTGAAGCAGAACAGAGAAAATGGCTAGATGAGCTAAATACACAAAACAGTAGTTTTATGTATAAACTTAGTGATGAAGAACCTACAAAGGAGATGAATAATGAAAAACCTTGGTAAGATAGTTTTAGTTTTACTTCTTTTAAAACTTACTTTAAATGCTGATATAAAGGCTAGTGTTGACTCTACAAGTGTGGAACTAGGCGAGATGGTAACTTACTCTTTGCATTTAAGCTCCGCCAATGCAAACAGACCAGTTATACAAACACTTTGTGGCGTAAATGTAATCTCAACTAGTTCACAAAGCTCCATAGAAATGATAAATGGCAAAGTCTCAAGAAACAATACTTTTAGTTATAAGTTTATACCGCAAAAAGATTGTGTTATAGAGCCTATGGAGATAGAAGTAGATGGAGTGATGCAAAAGAGTAATGCAGTTGAGATAAAGGTAACACGAGGCGTGGTAAATGCTGATGCTGACTTTATTTTGTCTTTACAAAGCAGTACAAAAGAGGCTTATGTAGGAGAGTCCTTTGAAGTTACTCTTTTGTTTAAGCAAAAACTAGGAGCTGAAGCGGTTGATAGTAAGTTTGAAGCACCAGAGTTAAAAGGTTTTTGGATAAAGAGCGAATCACAACCTCAAAAGTCACAAGAGAGCGGTTATATAGTTACAAAAATTCTTTACAAGATGGCTCCTCAAAGAGCTGGAGAGTTAAATATCTCAAAAGCAAAGATGAGTATTGCATCAAGGAGTCACTCCCAAGATAGTTGGGGCTCATGGGTACCAAAAATCAAGTGGAGAACATACTACTCAAACGAATTAACGATAGATGTAAAACCACTTCCTAGTGAGGTTGATCTTGTTGGTAATTTTAGTATCATGGCAGAAGTTGATAAAAATGAGATAAATCCAACTGAAGCATTAAACCTTACTGTAGAAGTTTTAGGAGATGGAAACTTAGAGGATATAAAAAGCTTTAAACCTTATATAGAGGGAGTTAATATTTTTGATGAAAAGATCTCAATAGATAAAAATAAACTCACCCAAAAGATAGCTTTTGTAGCTCAAAATAACTTTACTATAGAGCCATTTAAATTGAAGTATTTTGATCCTAAAACAAAAGAGATAAAAACAATTAAGACAAACAAAATAGAAATAAAAGTAAAAAACTCAAAGCCAAAAGAAGAGTTGGTTATAAAAAAAGAGTCAACTAACGAGCAGACTTTAGTAGAGAGTAGGGAAACTATACCAAGTATATGGACTCTTCTTGTTTTTATAGTCGGTTTAATTTTAGGAGTAGTAATTGGTTTAGTAAAACCATGGAAGTTTTTTAAAAAGCAAAAAAGTTTACACATAAAAGATGAAAGAGTTCTTTTAGTAAAATTGTTACCATATAAAAATGATGAAGAAGTGAAAAAAATCATAGAAATAATCGAGCAAAATATCTATTCAGACACAAAAACAGAGATAGATAAAAAGATGCTAAGAGAGATTATAAAGAAGTATGAGCTGTAAAAAAGTATAATTTTTTGAATGAATATCATCTACTAAACAAAAAATTGTTATTATGTTGCCTTGCATAAGATTCCCTCTGATTGAGAGTTTCTTATAACTGAGAAATTTTAGGAGATTGGATGCGGGTTGTATTTTTAGTTTTTATCTTCTTTGCATCACTTGTTGCATCTGATGCGAAGATTAAGTATGAGAGGGTTCTTCTAAATATTGAAAAACACTATTTTAAGGCTTTTAGTAAGGATGAACTTATCTCTAAAAGCATAGATGAATTTTTACAAAATACACCATATCTTATAGAATCTGAGAAACAAAATAAAAAGCAAAAACTCTACAAAATAAAAAAATCAAATGAAAAACTTGAGCGGCTAGTTGAACTTTTAATAAAAAAAGGTTTCTCAAAAAATGAGATTTATGAGATGCTTATAAACTCTTGTATGAATTTACTTGATGCTCATTCTCGCTACCTTGATAAAGAACAGATGCAAGAGCTAAGGATAAAAACAGAGGGTGTTTTTGTTGGACTTGGTATCAATTTAAGCAAAGTAGATAACTCTCTTATCGTGATAGATGTTTTAAAAAATTCACCCGCCTCTAAGTTTGGGATAAAAGTCTCAGATATTGTACTAAAGATAGATGGTGTTACCTGCGATCAAGTCTCTTTAGATAGAGCTATCGAACTTTTACGTAAAGATGTTGGAGGTCTTGTAAAACTAAGTCTAAAAAGAGATGAAGCCCTGATAGAGATTGAATTAAAAAGAGAGACTATAGAGATAGAAACTCTAACGTTTAAAAGAGTGGAAAATAAGATACTTTATTTTAAGATATCAAGCTTTGATGCCAATATAGCCGAGAAAATCTCTAGTAAAATAAAAGAGTATCAAGAGCTTAGTCGGGCTATTATTATAGATCTTAGAGGAAATCCTGGTGGACTTGTTTCTCAAGCGGTTGAGGTTGCTGATATGTTCTTAAATAGAGGAAATATCATGACTCAAGTTGGTAGAGGTCATGGTAATAAAAAGTCATATGATGCTTCAAAAGATAAAACACTAACTAGTTTACCTTTGGCAATTTTAGTGGACTCAAATACAGCTTCATCTGCTGAGATCTTAAGTGGAGCTTTGCAGATCCATCACCGTGCTACACTCTTTGGAGAGAGAACTTTTGGCAAGGGAAGTGTAGAATCTTTATATACTATAACCAAAGATGAATCTTTAAGCCTTACCGTTGCACACTACTTCTTAGCAGACTCTAGTACTATTGAGGGTGTCGGAATTTTACCTGATTATGAAGTTAATACTCTTGTAAAGAATGGGAGAGATGAGTCTTTAGAAGCAGCTAAAGAATTTTTACACAATAAAGATAATTTTACTAAAAAATACCCCTTGCAGATGAGTGGCGTTTGTACAAAAGAAGAGAAGTAGATTATGTTTAAAGGCTTAATACTCTTTTTCTTTTTACTTCTTTGGTTTTTAGTAGCAAGTTCATCTTCATGTTTAGTCTTTCTTTTTTATCTTTTTGCAATTACTCCTCTTTTGATGATCTCTCTTATAGAGATGCCGCTCATCAAAAAACTCGCAGTAGCAAGTGCCATTTTTCACGAGAGTAGTTCACTCTTTAGCATTTTTAAGAGCGTTTGGTTAAACCTTTTTATATCTTTAGCTGTTGCTTTTGTTGTAGCTATTTTGATGTTAGTTAACGTCCTCTACTTTGATGGGTTTGTCTTTTTTATCTTAGGTATTGATATCTTGGTTATTTGGGGAATTTATGTCAAAACAAAAGAGTACTTGAGATCTAGGGTTAAAGAGGAGTTTTTATCCGCCGTCTCTAGGAGATGGAGTATATATATAAATACACTTTTTTTAGTTTTAATCTTTGTCGTTTACGCTTATTTCAGCACTCCAAGTAGCGAGATAAAAATCTTTAATTGTGAAATATTAAACTTCATATCTTCAAACTTGAGATATAAAGAATTACTGCAATACAGACTAATAAGCACATCTCTACAAACGCTTAGTAGCGTAAATAACATCTACTTATGGCTCTTTTATCTCATACTATCTCAAAGTGTTTTCGCGTGGGCTTACTCAAGAGTGCTTTTTTCTTTTGAGTCACTAGAAGCCATTTTAAAAACAAAAGATCAAAATAAAAACTACTTTTTAATTGGCTTTATATCTATTATCGTTTTACTTTTTATTATAAGTTCAAGTATAAATTATCTTTATGAAAAACAACATATTAAAAAGTCTCAGGAGAGGATAGAGTGGATCTACAAAGAGATAGATCTTGTAATTGATACAAAATTAAGTTCATCTGAGGAGTTGTTGCTTTTAGAAATTGAGGAAAAGATAGACAATCATATAGATGATGTTTTTCTGGGTGTTTATGCAGGAGTACCAGACCTAAGTGCATATTATTACTCTGTAAGAGGAGAGTATAGTAGAGTTTTTTTAAAAGGTTATAGTATCTATTGCGGATATAAAAATGATTTTTTGGTTCCCTACTATAATCAATATTTGCCACAAAGATTTCAACTCAAAAATTGTAATACAGAAGCTTTAGAAGAAGAGATAATGGCAAAGATAAACTACTATCTTTTTTACCAAAATGACTTCTCTGCAAGGGTAGATGATGCATCAAATCACATTAACTCAAGCATTAAACAATCTATGCTGAATTTTGAGAATGAGTTAAATGAAAGTATTCGCGCACTTAACTTAAATCAAGATTTAGATCTAGAGAGTTTAGAGTTAAACTTTAGAGATATTTTTGAAGCAAACTCTAGAGATATGGCTAAAAAAGGGCTTAGTGCTACGGGAACTTTGCTTATAGGAAGTGCCATCTCAAAGAGCATTATGTCAAAGATGCTACTAAAATTTGGAGCAAAAGGGGCACTAAAAGCTACATCTTTTTTTGGTGCATCCATGGGTGGGACAGCACTTTGTGCACCGAGTGGTCCGTGGGCTTTGCTTTGTGGAGTTGTAACTGGGACTGCTAGTTGGGTCGGAGTTGATGCTGCTATGACTGAGGTCGATCAAGCATTTAATGAAGAGGATTTTAAAAAGAGTGTAGTTATGATGATAGATGCACAAAAAAACTCTCTAAAAAACCTTATGAAAGACTCTTACAAAGAGTGGATAAGAAAGGTCTTTAAAGAGCTAAGAGATGATGCAAACAAACTAAAATCTCCATACGAGCAGAGTATATCTTAAGGGTTGATTTCACTTTTGATGATTTTAGCTAACTCATTACACTTTTGAATCTTTTGCTTATAGTTTAAGTCATCTTTTAAAAGTATATCTATAAAAGCACTTCCAACGATAACGCCATCTGCACCTTCTGCTTTATCTTTTGCAGTTTTTGCATTTACTCCAAAACCTACATAGATAGGAGTCTTTGAGAACTCTTTTATGGAGTTTATAAAAGGCTGTAGATCTTCTGCAACTCCTGAACCGGTAATACCAGTATATGCAACCATATAGATAAACTTTTGTGCATCATTTGTTATCTCTTTTATTCGCTCTTTTGAGTCTGTTGGAGCTACAAAACTAATATTACTTATAGAATTTTCTCTAAAAGTTTTACTATATCTAACTGCCTCTTCGTGTGGTAAGTCTGGGATGATAAGTCCACTTATTCCAAGTTTAGATGCTAAGGGTAGAAGCCGGCTCATATCTTGCTGATAGAAGCTGTTGAAATACCCCATCCAAAGAGTATCAACTTTTGGAGCTATGATCTCAGATATTTCTAAGAGCTCCCTAAATTTAAAACCGCTCTTTAGTGCTAGATGATTTGCTTTTTCTATAAGAGGTCCATCGGCGACTGGATCTGAGAATGGAACTCCAAGCTCTATCATGTCGACTCCATGTTCACCTAAAGAGAGACTCAAATCTACAGTAAAAGATTTCTCAGGATAAGTTGATGTTATGTATGCTACAAGTTTTTTCAAGTTTTTTCCAAATATTTTATTTTTCTAAAGATGGCAGTTTTAAGAGTTCAAACTTTATGTGAGTTAGCTCACTATCAGCTCTTAAATCCTCTAACCATTGAGCGTACATGTCGCTGATGGAGAGAAGCCAAGTGACAATCTCACTGTTTGCTAACTCCTCAGTCCCTCTTAGCTCTTCAAGAGCATCTTCAACAAAGGCAGAGAGCTTTGACATAGAAGCGATTTTCAAGTAACCTGATGCGGACTTTATGTTGTGAAAGACACGAAAAAGTTCATCTATACTTCTTTTGTACTTGTTAGGTTTTTCAAGATCCATAATCATAACTTCCATGCTCTCAACCATCATAGTATAGTGATCTAGGAACTCATCTACGATCTCAAAATCAAAGTTAGCATCTAAGTCACTTCTTACGCCCATAAAGTAATTCTCCTATTTAGTGCAATTGTATCAGTTTTTGGTTAAAATACTTTTATGAATAAAAAAATGACAATTACTTCCATACAAAAAACAAAAGGTGTGCGTCCTTTGGTGATGATAACGGCTTATGACGCACTTTTTGCTAAGCTTTTTGAGTCAAGCTCAGACATGATTTTAGTAGGAGATAGTCTAAATATGAGCTTTGCAGGAAAGAGCGATACTCTTAGTGCAACGATGGAGCAGATGCTCTACCATACAAACGCAGTTTGTGAGGGTGCAAAGAATAGTTTTGTGGTGTGCGATATGCCATTTGGTAGTTATGACAACAAAGAAGATGCTCTAAAAAACGCTATGAGAGTCTATAAAGAGACACAAGCTGACTGTGTAAAGATAGAAGGTGGAGAGAGTAGAGCTGACATTATTGAGTATCTAACAAGTCATGGCATCGCTGTCTGCGGTCACATTGGGCTTTTACCACAATCTGTAAGAAGTGAGGGTGGTTATAAAGTAAAAGGTAAAAATAGCATCCAAAGAGAGCATTTGCTAAGAGATGCAAAAGCTGTGCAAAAAGCTGGGGCATTTTGTATGGTTATAGAGGGTGTTAAAGCCGAAGTGGCAGCGGAAATTGCTCAAAGTGTAGAGATCCCTGTTATTGGTATTGGTGCAGGGGTTGAAGTTGATGGGCAAGTCTTAGTTTTTTCAGATATGTTAGGTCTTTTTGAAGAGTTTACACCAAAGTTTGTAAAAAAATATATGGACGGTGCAGCTTTAGTTAGATCTGCAGTAAAAAACTATGCTGATGAGGTTTTAGCAGGTGAGTTTCCAAAAGAGGAACACACCTACTAATGACGAAGTTGCTAATGGTAAAATTAAATGGATAGAATAGTAGAGATTGAGACTTTTTCATCTGAGGAAGAGAGTATTGAGACTTCCTTACGCCCTGATGCTTGGAGTGAGTACATAGGTCAGGAACAGATTAAAAAAAATCTAGGTGTTTTTATACAAGCGAGTAAAAAACGTCAAGAAGCTCTTGATCATGTCCTCTTTTATGGACCTCCTGGACTTGGCAAAACTACATTAGCACTCATAGTTGCAAATGAGATGAATGCAAACATTAAAGTAACAGCAGCGCCCATGATAGAAAAGAGTGGAGATCTAGCAGCACTTCTAACAAACCTAGAAGAGGGCGATATTCTTTTTATAGATGAGATCCACAGGCTCTCACCAGCGGTAGAAGAGATCCTTTACTCATCTATGGAAGATTTTCGTATAGATATCATCATAGGAAGTGGACCAGCGGCTCAAACTGTAAAGATAGACTTGCCTCGTTTTACTCTCATAGGAGCGACTACAAGAGCTGGAATGCTCTCAAATCCACTAAGAGATAGGTTTGGTATGAGCTTTAGAATGCAGTTTTATACCCCGATAGAATTAGCTCAAATCATTTCTCAAGCCTCTTTAAAACTAAACAAAGAGATAATCCATAGTGCAGCTGCTGAGATAGCAAAAAGAAGTAGAGGAACCCCTCGTATAGCTCTTCGTCTTTTACGTCGTGTTAGAGATTTTGCAGAGGTGGCTCACGAGGAAGATATAAAACATGAGCGAACACAGTATGCACTAGATGAACTTGGTATAAACTCTTATGGTTTTGACGAGATGGATTTAAGACTTTTAAATCTTTTAGCATCAGCAAATGGAAGAGCTATGGGACTTAGCACAATCGCAGCATCACTAAGTGAGGATGAGGGAACAGTTGAAGATGTACTCGAGCCTTATCTTATAGCAAATGGTTACCTAGAGAGAACGGCAAAAGGCAGAAAAGCCACAAGATCTACATATGAGATCTTAAACATTTCTCTACCACAACAAGATGGGAGTCTGTTTTGAAGCCACAGTACTTTGTAGCTATACTTTTTGCGACATCTCTCTATTGGATGTATCTGCTTTATGCTCCTTTTTTGCTAACCATTACTATAGCTGCACTACTTGCTATCTCAACTTCTAATATTCAAGATTTTTTTTACAGACTCTTTAAAAATCGACTTGTAGCAGCTCTTGCATCTAGCTTTTTACTTGCAACTCTATTTTTTGCTCCTTTGGGTTACTTTTTGGCAACTTTAACTATGAAATTGAAAAATATTGATCCTCAAGTTTACTTAGGACTTGAAGTCTATATAAAAGAGTTTATTGCAAATCCTCCTGCTTATTTTGCATTTTTAGAACCTTATTCTAATGATATTTTAAAGGAGTGGAATGTAAGTTCACTCGCTTCAAAAGTTATATCTATGACAGGAACTATTGGAGCTTTTAGTGCAGGGTTTTTAAAAAATGCATTTTTAACTATCATCTTTTACTTTTTTGCTCAATACAACGGTGCTTATATAGTAGAGTTCTTAAAACGAGTAGTTCAAATGTCAGTTGATGAGACATCTCTTATAGCTAAAGAGATATCTTCCGTTATGAGTGTTGTTTTTTATTCTATCATAACAACTGCCATGTTTGAGGGAGTTTTGTTTGGTGTGGCAGTCTCTTTTATAGGCTACAATGGACTTCTATTTGGCATCATGTATGGATTTGCATCTCTTATACCTGTAGTTGGTGGGATCTTGATGTGGCTTCCATTTATGATTTATGAGTTCTCAATTGGTGAGACATCAAATGCTGTTTTTATAGCGATTTACTCCATCGTAGTTATCTCAATTATCGCAGATACTTTTGTAAAACCACTCATCATAAAAGAGATAAATAACAGAATGTTAAAAGAGGATGACACAAGAATAAATGAGCTTGTAATCTTTTTTGCAATCATAGCAGGGCTTGCAACATTTGGTTTTTGGGGAATGATACTCGGGCCTGCAATTACTGCTTTTTTCTTAACTATTTTAAAACTTTTTGAAGCAAGAACAAAAGAGTGCGAAGATTCATCTAACTCTTATAAATCTCAGGATAATCATTCTTAAATCTTCTATGTAGCCAAAACCAAGGCTGTGGTTCTTTTAAAATTTCTTTGCTTAACCAATCAGCTTGCAACTGAGTTGACACTCTAATATCTTCTTCCTCATTGTCTGTTTTTGGAGTTATTATCTCATCGTAAAATCTTATAGTATAGTGTTCATCATCTGTTGTGTGAATCAATGTTGGAATCAATGCTGCATCAAATTTTCTTGCCAAGTAAGCAGGAGTTCTTACTTGGCTAGTAGCTTTACCTAGAAAATTAACTGTTACAGCTTCTTTTTTGTTGATATTTGTATCAATTAAAAGTGCGATAGCTTTTTTTGAGCGAATAGACTTTAATAATTTTCTTGTTGCACCACTTTTTTCAATAAGTTCCATACGAGATTTTGAACGAGAACTTACTAGATAATTTTCAAAGTACTTATTGTTCATATTTTTGTATACGGCTGTTGTTGGTTCACGCAAGGCACTAATCATCGAACCGCATAATTCCCAATAGCCATAGTGGGCAGTTACAAAAATAATTGGTCTATTTTGTTCTCTTGCTCTTGTTAGAATTTCATCATTAACAAAACTTACTTTTTTTGACAACTCTTGTATTGAGTAATACCTTATTTCCATAGTGTGAAGAACATTTAAAAGAAGCTGTCTAAATGAAGCTTTTGCAATATCTTGTATAAACTCTTGGCTAATATCGTCTCCATAAATAAACTTTAGATTATCTCTTATAACTTTGTTATACTTTTTTGAGAGTTTATAGGCAATAAATCCAAGTGATATAAAAAAAGAGCGTCTAAGTTTTTTTGGAAGAAGCATCAAAAATTTCTCTAAAACCAAAAATAAATAAAATCCTATCATATCAATAACTCCCTAGCTTTTTTTGCAATACTCTTTACTTCAATCTCTCCAATAGAAAAGTCATTTTTATCTATCTTGTAGATATCTACTTTTGAGTCTGATTTTACAAACAGATTTTTAGATGTCTCATACATCATTCTTTTTGTAGTCGGACCAAAAAGAGTTACGGATGCAATATTTTGTGCCCATGCGATGTGTGTTGGACCTGTGTCATTTCCAATTAAAAGATCAACACTAGAGACAAATGAGACTAACTCAAGCAAAGATAATTTTGGTGTAAGTATAGCAAATGAAGAGTTTTTACAAATCCATAAAGCATCTTCTCTCTCTTTATCATTTCCCCAAATAATATAGCAGTTTTGTCCTAGTTCATTGCAAAGCTCGGCTACCTTTTCTTTTGGGTATTTTTTAGATTCCCATGAGGCACCTATCACTATGGCTATGTTCTTTTTTTCACTTTTATTTATTGGGTAGTTAGGAACTTCAAAAACTCTCTGTTTTTTGAGTAGCATCAAGTCATTTATCTTAAATCCAAGTCCATCAGAGGCTAAAAAAGTATTTCTTTTTACAATGTTTTCATCATACTCTATGTATGAAGTTGTTTTGTAGAAAAATCTTGAGAGTGATTCTCTTGATGAGTTTTTATCAAAGCCATGTGTTTTTCTACCAACAAGTCTTGAGACAATGGCTGATTTTAGCAGTCCTTGCATATCTATAATGATATCAAACTTACCTAAAGAACGGAGTTTTGAGATAGTCTTAATAAGCTGTGAGAGGCTTTTTGACTTTTTAAGTTCTTTTAGATTTATGGTGTGGACTCTATGTAGTAAAGGATGATTTTGCAGAAGTGGCGCAAAAACCTCTTCAGTTATCCATTCTATTTTTGCATCTGGATACTTTTGATGAATAAATTGTAGAATCACTGCACTATTTACGATGTCCCCAAGAGCGGAGAGCCGCACTATTGCTATACTTTTTATATTTTTTTTCATTGGCGGCATTATAGCTAATTTCGTATGATAGTTTGTTTTTTTAGCTCTACTATAATCTCTTTTTGTCTATCATAGACATACTCCATGAGGATAGATTCATGTGCTTGAGTCTCTTCTAGATCTACAACCATTTTGCAATAATCTTCGCCACATTTAGTAAATGTAACTCTAGCGATTAACTCTAACTTCATATATCCATCTTCAGAACTTCTTATTGGCAGAGTAAATTTCAGTTCAACATCTGTTGAGTATAACTCTTCTATACGCTTGTAAAATCTCGTTTTTATAGCTACTGAGTTCATGGAAATATCCAAAATCTCACCACTTAAAGTACCCTTGTTATTTACTATAGAAATGGGCGTTCTTTGAGAAGGAGTTACTCGACTATATTTTCTAGCATTAGCACTTCCATTAACAAATCTAAAGTTTTTCAAAAGTGCTACTCTCTTTTTTAAGTCGATAAGTTTTACATCAGCTTCAATATCTTTTGTAAAGTTAGGAGATTGAATAACTGTGCCTTTTTCAAAGTTCATAACAGTACCTTGAAGTTGCTCAAAACTTACATATATCTCTTCTTGAGTTTTTTTGACAATCGTAGAAAAAGTGTTTATGCATAAGCCTTTGTAGATATTTAAAAGTTTTATCGGCGTTTTGTTGGTAAAAGTAGCTTGTAAAAGTAGGTCTATGGCTTTTTCATCATTAAGTTCATTGTCTATATTTATGACTCTATATATCTTTTGAGTCTCTCTATCTTTGTTTGAGATATCTTCTTTTGCAATATCTGAAATAATTTTTAGTGCGTCGTTTAACTCAAAATCATTTATATCAAAAGCATGTAAGCCGATAATGGGTTTTATATCCTCTTTAGATGTATATGAGATTATATGTTTTTGTATAGAGTGAGCTTTTTGTTTAGTAGCTTCAAAGTCAAGATCTTCAAAAAGTGCTATATAGAGTTTATTGTCATATTGAGCAAGAAGAGTGTGCGCGTCTATTTCTAGCTCAACTTGTAGAAGTAGATCGCCAATTGCCATCTCTATCTCATACTCACTCCAAAATTGGCGTAAACTATCCATATTTTCAATGCTTATGGTTATGATAGAGCAGATATTTTTAGAAATATTTTTCTCAAGAAGTTTTTCTTTTAAGACCTCTATAAAGTAGATACGATTTTTTATAAAATCAATACTTGTTTGTTTAGTTTGCTTGTTTTGCAAGATCTCTTGGACAAATATGTATCTATCTGAACTATGTTTTGAACCAATGCTTTTGATATTGTATTTTTTTGAAATCTTTTCAAATATTATAGTTTCTTCTTTTGTGATGTTACTTTCTAAAAAAGATTTTAAATCGATTTTTGAGCAAAGATTTAACTCTAGCATATAGAGATCTTTACAGCTAAAATCATCAAGTAACTTCTGGCTTGCAAAAGTTAAGCTGCTTTGGTTAAATGTCATAAAAGAGATATTGTTTGAGAATACGCTTGCAAACTCTTTGTTTTGAGCAGTTGTTTTTTTTAAAAGAATGTCAGCTTTTATGTTAGATATTAGCTTGGAAGTTTCATGTTTTGAAGTAAAAATATTTTTTACATTTAAAAGAGATGCTAGTTGAAATAGCATTAAGTTGTGAGAATCATCTATAAAAAAGTATATTAAAGAGTCTGTTTTGTTGCTAAGAAGTTTTCTTATGTGAAGAACTAAGGCTTTTTCTATAGTTTGTATCTCAACAAAATATACATCAGCAAGTTTAACTTCATTTGCTTTACTTATATCTAGTGCTTCACAAAATTCAAACGATTTAGCAACATCAGACATCTGTTTCGAGGAAGCAGTTTCATAGTAAAGATGAAGCAATATACGCACCCTTATGATTTTTTATCAGATTATAGCATATGTTTTTGGCTAAAAAACAAGCCTTAATCAAAATGACCCGATCTGATAAAATCCGTAAATATGAGTAAAATGTTATGTAGCCTTTGGTATAATTGCAAAAATTTAAATAAAAGGCGTGTCAATAGATGGTTGCATCAGATATTCAAGACTTTGCAGAGGGACGTACTAAGGTTAGAGCTTATCTTTGTTACCTCTTTTCTAGAAACATTCCAAACAAACTTCCTTCTCTCACACAAGAGATGATAATTCCTCGCCTACTAAAGATAAAAGCAGATTTGCAAAACTGTGAAGGAATCTATCTTTTAGACTATAAAGGTGTTCAAATATCTCCAACTTTTACACCTTTAAAAGAAGTTGATAGTGACATAGGAAAAATCAGAGCCGACAGAGCGTACTACTATCGTGCAGTAAGAGAAGAGAGATGTACTATAACAGATCCATATCCATCTCTTATAACCCAAGATCTAACAGTTACAGCATCGCAGCCTATATATAATGAAAAAGGTGAACTTGTTTATGTTGCTTGTATAGATATGCCACTAGAAGAAGTTTTAAAGATAGCTCAGTTAAACACTTCAGATGCTTTTTTTACAAGACTTTTTAAGTACTCATACGCGATGTTTTCTTTTGCTCTTATAGCCGTTGCAATCCTTCTTTTTTCTCATGGAGTTAAGAGCTTTTTTACAAATGAGATAACGCTCTCACATCTAGTTATAGATGATCTATTTAAAGCTACTATCTTGCTCACTCTATCTTTAGCTATATTTGACCTTGCTAAGACTCTTATAGAAGAGGAGATTATGGGGCGCAATAAAGAACAAGATATTTCAAAGCCACATAAAACCATGGTTAAATTTCTAGGTTCCATTATTATCGCACTATCTATTGAGGCTTTGATGTTAGTATTTAAGTTTGCTATTACAGATCCTCAAATGCTTATGTATGCGATGTTTATCATAGGTGGAGTTGCACTTTTGATCATAAGTTTAGCAATCTATATAAAATTTACAAAATCAACGAGTGAAATATGATAGGAATTGTTGATTACAATATGGGAAATCTAGCAAGTGTTCAAAATGCTTTTTCAATGCTTGGAGAAAAAACAGTAATAGTTTCAGATCCACAAAGATTTAAGGAGTATGATAAATTAATACTTCCTGGTGTTGGTGCATTTGGAGATGCGATGGAACACCTAAATCAAAGAGGTATGGTTGATGCTTTAAAAGAGTATGCGACAAGTGGAAACTATATGTTTGGCATTTGTTTAGGCATGCAACTGCTCTTTGAGAGTAGTCAAGAATTTGGAGATAGCAGAGGTTTAGGACTAATAAAAGGAAGTGTGAAAGCTTTTGATAAAACAAAATTTCAACAGAAGTTAAAAGTTCCTCATATGGGATGGAATAGAGTCTTTACAAAAGAGCATCAACTATTTCATGGTTTAGACACAAATCACTACTTATACTTTGTTCACTCTTACCATGTTGAGTGTGCAAATATAGAAGATATTATAGGAACTACAAACTATGGTTATGATTTTACATCAGCCGTAGCGCATGAAAATATACTAGGAATACAACCACACCCAGAAAAAAGCCATAAAAATGGACTTAAGATTTTGGAAAATTTTATTAAACTGTAGTTGCTTCTGGTATGCATTCCCGCGCAGAACGTGGGAACTGAAAAAAGCAGAGCATGAGAAAAAGAAGCTTGAAAACCAAACCAAGAGGCACAAGTGTCGAGGGCTTCCTGCCGAAGGAAACCAAGTGTTAGCGTTGTAAAACGGACTTGTTCGTTTTGCGTGATAAATAAACAGGGAAAAACTCTCCCTTAAATTTATGAAATAAATTAAAGGAAAAAAATGACTCTATATCCAGCGATTGATTTAAAAGATGGAAAAGCTGTAAGGCTTACAAAGGGGCTTATGGATAGTGCTAAGATCTACTCAGACGAGCCTTGGCTTTTGGTTAAGAAGTTTCAAGAGATGGGTGCAAAGTGGGTTCATTTAGTAGATTTAAATGGTGCCTTTGCAGGAGAGCCTAAAAACCTAGAGCAGATCGTAAAGATACGACAAAACTGTAGTGTTAAGCTTGAACTCGGTGGTGGGATTCGCGATGAAGAGACTATCAAAAAGATGCTAGAAATTGGCATAGATAGAATCATTCTCGGCTCAATCGCAGTTAAAGATCCAGAGTTTGTAAAAGAGATGGCTGCAAAGTATCCTATAGCTGTAGGCATAGATGCCATAGACGGATTTGTAGCAGTTGAGGGCTGGGGAGAGGTGAGTTCCATGCGTGCTACTGAACTAGCAAAAGAGTTTGCAAACGCTGGAGTTGAAGCTATAATATGTACAGATGTCGGCAAAGATGGAACACTTAGTGGTGTAAATGTTGAGTTCACACTTGATATTGCAAGAGCTAGCGGTATCAGTACAATAGCTAGTGGCGGTGTAAAAGATATAGGAGATATTGAGGCACTTATTGCAACTAAAGAAGTCGATGGTGTTATTATAGGAAAAGCTTACTATGAGGGCACTATTGATTTACCAAAGCTATTTAAAAGCCTCAATTAATAGTAAAAAAACAAAAATTTAGATATTATTTGATTATAAATTTTGCAAAATATATTATAAAAAAGGATTTCAATTGAAATTACTTGTTGTTGATGATAGTTCTACAATGCGTCGTATTATAAAAAACACTTTAGCGCGTTTGGGATATAAAGATATCTTAGAGGGTGCTGATGGTGTTGAAGGTTGGACTCAAATGGATACCAACCCTGATATCGATATGCTAATAACTGACTGGAATATGCCTGAAATGAATGGCTTGGAGTTGGTTAAAAAAGTTAGAGCTGATGCACGTTTTAAAGATACACCTATTATTATGGTGACAACAGAAGGCGGTAAGGCAGAGGTCATCACTGCTTTAAAAGCTGGTGTAAATAACTACATCGTAAAACCATTTACTCCACAAGTACTAAAAGAAAAACTCGGTGCTGTTATGGGTATCACTCAATAATGCAAGATCACTACTACGAGTTAGTAGTTAAAGTTTCATCACACAAAGAACTCTTTGCAGACTTCTTATCTGACACAATAGATGTTGGTTTTGAAGAATCTGCAGATGGTTTTACTATCAGAAGTGAAGATGAACTTGAAACTATTGCTTGGGGATTGGAGCAGTTTTGTGAGGCTTTACAAAAAGCTTTAGGCGAGGTCATAGATCTAGAATACAAACATAAAAAACTCAAGAACAGTGACTGGGTTGAACTATATCAAAAAAGTATAACTCCTATAGAGATAGATAAATTTTACATACATCCAACATGGGATAAAGAACATCCAAACCTCATAAACATCGCTATTGATCCAGCTCTTGCCTTTGGAACTGGTCATCATCCAACAACTGCATCATCACTAAGAGCAATTTCTAAGTATGTAAAAAAAGGTGATACACTAATAGATGTAGGTTGTGGAAGTGGTATTCTTGCTATTGGAGCAATTAAACTTGGAGCTATAGTAGATGCTTGCGATACTGACATAGTCTCAGTAGATAACTCAAAAGAAAATGCAACACTAAATCAAGTTGAATTTTCACATATTTGGGAAGGCTCATGCTCACTTAGTGAGAAAAAATACAATGTAGTTGTAGCAAATATAGTAGCAGATGTTCTTACCTTTATAGCAAAAGATTTAAAAAATGCTTTAAAAGATGATGGAGTGTTGATTTTGTCAGGAATATTGGATAAGTATGAGAAGAAGGTTTTAGGTTTTTACAAAGATTGCGATATCTTAGAGAGAATAGCAGAGGGTGAGTGGGTAACACTTGTCTTAAAAAGAAAATAAAAAAAGAGATAAATAATGTCAAATAAAAACAACAATAACGATAACAAAAATAACAATTTTTTT
This sequence comes from Sulfurimonas sp., assembly GCF_023228785.1. GTDB lineage: Bacteria > Campylobacterota > Campylobacteria > Campylobacterales > Sulfurimonadaceae > Sulfurimonas. Next base: position 32,135 of record NZ_JALOAN010000013.1, on the reverse strand, counting down.
AATAACAACCCTTTAATAGCATTTGCTATTTTTTCAGTAGTCATTATTTTGCTTTTTAAAGCCTTAGTTGGCGAGGGCGGAGGACTTGAAGATGCAGGAGCTTCAAATAGAAAGACAAAACAAGTAAGTTATTCTGAGCTTAAGGGTTTAGTCGAATCTAAGTCACTAAAAGAAGTAAATATTGGGCAAACTTACATAAAGGCCGTTGGAACTGATGGTTCTATTTATACGACTAGAATTGTAAAAGGTGATACAAGACTTGTAGAGCTTCTTGATAAACAAGGTGTTGAATATACTGGCTTTAGTGAGACAAACTGGTTTACTGAGATGTTTGGTTGGTTATTTCCTTTTCTTATTATCATAGCTATTTGGATGTTTTTTGCAGGGAGAATGCAAAAAAGTATGGGTGGTGGACTTTTAGGGATGGGCAATTCTAAAAAGATGGTAAACTCTGAAAAACCAAATACAAAGTTTGATGATGTAGCAGGTGTAGAAGAGGCAAAAGAAGAGGTTCAAGAGATTGTTGACTTCTTAAAATATCCAGCTCGTTATGTAGAGATTGGTGCAAAAATTCCAAAAGGTGTACTTTTAGTAGGATCACCTGGAACTGGTAAAACACTTTTGGCTAAAGCTGTTGCAGGCGAAGCAGATGTTCCTTTTTTCTCAGTGAGTGGATCTAGTTTTATAGAGATGTTCGTTGGAGTTGGTGCAGCTCGTGTTCGAGACTTGTTTGAACAAGCTAAAAAAGATGCTCCTAGTATCATCTTTATAGATGAAATCGATGCTATTGGTAAGAGTCGTGCAGCTGGTGGAATGATGGGTGGAAATGATGAAAGAGAACAGACTCTAAATCAGCTCCTAGCTGAGATGGATGGTTTTGGAACAGATACACCGATAATTATTTTAGCAGCTACAAATAGACCTGAAGTTCTAGATCAAGCACTACTTCGTCCAGGTCGTTTTGACAGACAAGTTTTAGTAGATAAGCCCGACTTTGAAGGTCGTGTAAAGATCCTAAAAGTGCATATGAGAAATGTAAAAATGGATGAAGATGTTGAGGTAGAAGAGGTTGCTCGCCTAACCGCAGGACTCGCAGGTGCAGATCTTGCAAATATTGTAAACGAAGGCGCACTTTTAGCGGGAAGAAAGAGTCAAAAAACTGTTAAGCAAAAAGATCTTTATGAGGCAGTCGAGAGAGCAATAGCAGGACTTGCTAAAAAATCTCGTAGAATCAACCCTAAAGAGAAAAAAATAGTAGCTTATCATGAGAGTGGTCATGCACTTCTAGCTGAGACAACTAAGGGTGCAAAAAAAGTATCTAAAGTATCTATAGTTCCTCGTGGACTTGCAGCACTAGGATACACTCTAAACAAACCAGAAGAGAACAAATATATGATGCAGCGCCATGAGATGTGGGCTGAAGTCGATGTTCTTTTAGGTGGTCGCGCAGCTGAAGAGATCTTTTTAGAAGAGATTTCAACTGGTGCTGGAAATGACCTTGAGAGAGCAACTGATATCATAAAATCTATGGTTCAAACATATGGAATGAGTGATGTAGCTGGACTTATGGTACTAGAGAAGAGCAGACAGTCATTTTTGGGTGGTGGACAACAAGCTACTCGTGAATATAGTGATAAGATGGCTGAAAATATGGATGAGTTTATAAAAGTATCACTGACGAAGAGATATGAAGCAGTTAAGGCTAGATTGGAAGAGTATAGAGAAGCTATTGAAGATATGGTAAAACTTCTTTATAAAAAAGAGAATATCACAGGCGAAGATGTAAGAGAGATTATTATCAACTTTGAAAAAGAAAATAACATAGATTCAAAAGTTGAAGTTGCAGTTGATGATATAGAAGAAGAGTTAAAAGAGGATGCTAAAATGTCTAAAAATAACATCAATAAAAACAATGAGAACAGCGATGAACAATAATCTCTTACCAATTGCAAAAGAGGGTTTTAATCGCATAGGTTTTACTTTTTTAGCATTTGTTTTTTTTACTATCTTTGATTTTGATTTTTTTGAGTTTCTCTCTTTTGTTATGGTGCTTTTTTTGTTACTTGTATATAGAAATCCTGAGAGAATGTCTCCAATCCTTGAAGTAAAGAGTGTAGTCTCTCCAGTGGATGGAACTGTTATAGCTATAGAAGAGCTTGATGATAGTGAGTATGCTTATAAGGTTGAGATAAATAGTAGTTATTTTGATGTCTCTCTACTTCGCATACCGCTAAGTGCTATTGTAAAGTCTCTAGATATAAAGCGTGGAGCAAGGCTCTCAAAAGATTCTCCACTATCAAAAGATCTAAATGAGAGAGTTGAGATAGTTTTTGAGGATAGTTTTAAAAACACTATCAAAGTAAAACATATGTTAAAACAGAGTTTTGATACTATAAAAGTAGATTTAAATACAAAACAAAACACTCTTCAAGGAGCTAGATATGGTTTGATGATAAATGGCATCACAACTATATATCTGCCTCATAATTTTAGAGTAAATCTTAGCATCGGACAAGAAGTTGATGCATCTCAATCATTGGTAGGATACTTTTCATAAAAAGCATGAGTTATAAAGAGCTAACTCTCTTTTTTAGCTCTTGTTCTTTTTGAAATAAAAGCTTATCTAAGTCAATATCAAAGTTAAAATACTCAGACGAAAAACCATTGTCGCCTATCCTTGAGAATTGTATAGCTGCACCTTGGTTATTTTGTACTTCAAGATACAAGAGTCCAAGGGCGTAGCGACTCTCTGTAAAACTCCCATCTTTCATCTTAGATAACTCTAAAAGTGCTATGGCATTGGCATGGTGATCTGCAGCAGTAGATGCAACAGCCCCTAAAAACAGAGTATTTGCATCTCTTACTTTTAAATCATCTATAAGATGATTATATAGAGTATAAGACTCTTCATAAGCACCATCATAGATGGATGCAAGGGCTAAGGCAGCTACTATCTCATGTGTATCACCTTTAGTTGTTTCTAGGACACGTCTTAGCTGTTTTCTTAGAAAAAATAGCTTACCTGTTATAAGATTTTGTTGAGTGTATAGATATCTTGTTAGATATGGACCATAATAGAGATCGTTAAAGCTGAATTTTTGCACCTTTAGGTAGTTTAAAACTTCATTTGCATAATCTTTTGGTCTTAAATCTATAAAATGTGCACCTATGTATATCATGTGAGGGACTATCTCATTTGGTAAAAGTAGAGTTAGTTTGTGTGATGCTTTTTTCGCAATATCTTTGTTGTTTAACTTGAGCGCTATAATGGTGTCAAGAGCTAGGTATAGAGGTTTGTTTTCATAATCTTTGTCTAACCAATCTGAGATAGATAGGATGTTGTCATCGCTTATAGCTAAAAGTGTGTTGTACAGATCTAGCTCTTCGCTAGGTTCTTCTAACATAATAGATTCTTTTAATATATTTACTAAAGTTATGTTTTCTTTGTTTATTAACTGGCTTGTCATAATAGCATAGATGCCAGAGAGATAGTTTTTTGCATCTAAATGGTAAGAACGTAAAAAATGCTCGTGTGCTTTGTCGATATTTCCCATCTGAGCATAAGTTAGAGCTAAATTATATTGCAAAATAGAGTGTTTTGGTTGAAGTTGCTCTAGCCTTTGAAATTCTTCATTTGCATCTCTTAGTTTAAAATCCATAGCATTTTTGATAGCTTTTACGATTCCTTGATTTACATTTGATGAAGATGCACTTCTTTGTAAGTACTCTTTTGCGCTTGAGATATTGTCTATATAGATATTTGCATTTCCTTTTTGTATGTTGCTGATAGTCTGATCCGCATTGAAGATTTTATATGGAGAGAAGTAGAAGATCTTAAGATAAGTAAATTCTTTTGAATTTTTGAGTTTGTTTCTATATCTGATCTGAGCTTGTAGCGGATCAAAAAGAGATTCTTTTAATGTTACAGAGACTGGATAAGGCTTATATACTTCTTCTGGAAACATATCTGTGATGTTTTTTAACTGTTTTCCTGCTGTGTTAATACGCCCAGCTTTTAAATTTATATAGGCTTGTGCAACAGAGGCTTTAACTGGTTCAATGTTTTTAACAATTGCTTCTTCTAAGTGTTTTAAGGCAAGAGTTAGATCACCAATTCTTGCGTAAAGTAGGGCTATACTAAAGGAGTCCTCAGCATTAAAATCTTCTTCCATAGCTTCGATAGCTTTATCGTTGTTAGAAAATAGAGCGTTTATCTTAGCTCGTAGATGTTTTTGAGTTATAGGATATTCATTGCCAGTTGGATTCTCTAAAGCACTTAGAGCTTCAAGATAGTTGTTTTTATAGTAGTTAATGAGTGCATAGTAGTAAGAGTATTGATCTTTATTTTTCTCTTTAGGGAGATAAGCATAGGCTAGATCTATGTAGTAATCAAAACTCTTTTTATCTTTTAGATGTAAAGAGCAAACTGCAGCATTTATTGCACTTACACATCTTTTTTCATCATTGACTATAGCTTTTTTAAAGGTTTGCAATGCCAAGTCATAAGTCTTGTCCTTTAGTTGAGCTACTCCAAGGTTATAAACTGAGATAGCCTCACTATAGAGTGCAATTTTTTCATATAAAAAGAGAGCTTCATCTTTTGAACCAGTTGAGTATAAATAATTTGCTTTTGCAATCATATTTTCAAGTTTTGTAGGCTCTATGGGTATAGTAGTCTCTTCTTTGAGTTTAGTTTCTATCGGATCAAATGAAAGTCTTTGCTCAATCTTAGATGGCTTTAGCAAAAAAAAGAGAGATATAACTAGGATAAGTATGATTATAAAAATACCAACAGCAAGGATGATGATTTTTTGTTTTTGTGAAGAAGAAGCATCTGGTTCTTCTTCGTGGACATTTAGTGATTCTACTTCAACAGCATCACTCTCTTCAATAATGATAATATCATCAAAATCTTCAGCCATCATCCACCCTGTTTTAATACTTCAATAAGCAAAAATAGTACCATAATATATGTAAACAACTTATAAGGAGTAACCTTTATTAACCTATAATATGCAAGTGATATAATAGCTTTAAAAAATGGATATAAAGATGTCGCAAATTGACAATAAAATCTCTCAAGCAAAGTCAAAACTCTTAGTAGAATATCCTTTTTTTGGAACTCTTGCATCTAAGCTTGAACTATCAAAAAATGATGACATACAAGCTTTTAAAAGTAATGGTAAAACTCTTGAGTACAATGATGAGTTTTTTTCTGAAATAAGTTTGGCTGAGATGGAGTTTGTTTTAGCAAATGCTGCAATGCATGCAACTCTAGCTCATGAGTCTCGTAAAAACTCTAGAAGTGGTTGGTTGTGGCAGTTAGCTACTGACTATGCCATAAATGATATGTTGGTTGAAAATGGGCTTTATCGTCCAGATCTAGCACACTACTCTAAAAAATTTAGTGGACTTTATGCTGAGGAGATCTATGCCCAGCTTAAAGAGGAGTTTTTGCGAGATGAATTGGAGTACGAGGCACAAGATCCTGATGATATAGAAAAAAATGAAGAACAAACAGCTAATGAAAATCAAATAGTAGAAGATGAACTATTTGAAGAGTTTGCAAAAGCCATTTTAGAAAAAGAAGAAAAAGATTCACAACTGCCAACAAGTTTAGAGAGATTTTTTACACTCAAGCTTAACTCAAAAATAGATTGGCGAGATGAGCTTAGAGTGGCACTCGATAGATTTAGCAAAGACGATTATACACAGATGCCACCAAACAAAAAGTTCTTGTATCTTGGGATCTACTTGCCATCAGCAACAAGCGAGAAATTTAAACTCGTAGTTGCCATAGACAGCTCTGGATCTATTAATGAAGAACTTTTAGGAGAGTTTTTAAGTGAGTTGAACTTCTTGATGAATACCATAGCATCTTATGAGATAGATCTCTTAGTTTGTGATGAGAGGATAAGATCTCATACTACTTTTTACGGTGGAGATAGTTTAGATGCAAAGATAGAAGGTGGAGGTGGCACTGACTTTAGACCTGTATTTGAGTTTATAAAAGAGGAACTTCAAGATACGAAATTGCTTTTATATTTTAGTGATCTTGATGGTGTATTTCCAAAAGAAGAGCCACCATATAGTGTAAAGTGGATAACTCCAAAAGAAAAAAGAGTCCCTTTTGGAGAGCTAATAGTTTTGAGAAATGAAATAGTTTAAAAACCCTGATGAGATTGCGGGTCAAGCCCGCAATGACGGAGATAAAAGCCCACAATGACGAAATGTTAAACCCGCAATGACGGAAAGGCTGAGTCCGCAATGACAAGAACCCGTCATCCTGAACTTGATTCAGGATCTAACACCAACGTCATCCTGAACTTGATTCGGGATCTAACATCAACGTCATCCTGAACTTGATTCGGGATCTAACATCAACGTCATCCTGAACTTGATTCGGGATCTAACATCAACGTCATCCTGAACTTGATTCAGGATCTCTTGAGTTTTAAAAAGTTATTAGCCAAAATTTACTTGGTTTCTGCCATTTTGTTTTGCGTTATATAGATTCATATCTGCTTGGTTTATCGTCTCTTCTAATGTCTCAGAATCATCATGATAAGCCACTCCTATAGAGATAGTAAACTTTACCTCATTAGCTGAATCTACAACAAATGCAAAGTCTTCAATCTCTTGTCTGAGTCTTTCTAAGATCTCACTAACACTATACTGGTTTATGTTTTTCAAGACCACACAAAACTCTTCACCGCCAAATCTAGCAACTATATCTCTGTAGCTTGTATTTGTTCTTAAAACCTCTGAAATAGCGACTATAACTTTGTCACCAATATCGTGTCCATAAGTGTCATTTATCTTTTTAAAAAAGTCAATATCTAACATTGCTATGGCAAATCTCTCGCCACTTAATTTTATATCTTCCATATATTCATTCATATTTTCAAAGAAATATCTACGATTATAAAGACCTGTTAAAAAGTCTCTATTTGCATGATTTGTGATGTATTGAATGTTTTCTAATGCCTCTATGGAGTTGTTTATACGACAAGAAAACTCTTCTTTTGAGAAAGGTTTTTTGATGTAATCATTTGCACCTTGCTTTAAAAACAGAGCATTTATTTCTTCATCATTGTTTGAAGATATGGCAACGATGCAAAGTTCAGTTTTGTTATAGTTTTTTCTTATCTCATTTGTAAGTTCTAGTCCGTTCATAACGGGCATATTGTAGTCAGTAATAACCATAGAAATGTTTAGGTGTGAGTTTAACATTCCCAAAGCTTCTTCACCATGAGCCACAGTAATGACCTCATAAAACAGATTTTCAAGCATACTCTTCATCTGACTTCTAAAAACCATAGAATCATCAACTACTAAGATGTTGTGATTTTGATTTTTCTCGAGTCTTTGAAGTGTATTTATGATGTAATTTATGTCATTTACACCACCTTTATTTACATAGTCGATGATGTTTTTAGCAAGTAATTTTTTTCTAAAATCTTTATCTATATTTCCACTAAGGACTATACTGCGAACACCTTTGTTTAGCACATAGTCTACGATCTCGCCATTTGGCGCATCTGGAAGGTTGATATCAAGAAGCGCTATAAAATAGTCGTATTTCTTTAAAAATAATTTCGCTTCTGAAAATTTGTAAGCAACATCTACTTCATACTTTAGTGATGTTTCTACTTTTTTTGCCAAGAGTTTTGCTAGTGTTTTGTTGTCTTCTACAATTAATATTCTTTTCATGGCGCTATTATACATTTTTAGGAAGATTCTTGCAAAGTGTAAAAATAGATTGCGGGTCTAGCCCGCAATGACGGAGATATTGAACCAGAAATGATGGAAATAGTGAGTACGCAATGACGGAAATATTGAGTTCGTAATGACGGAAAGAGTGAACCCACAATGACGGAAAGAATGAGTCAGTAATGACTGAAATGTTGCCATCTTGAACACAATCCAAGATCTGCTATCAACGTCATCCTGAACTTGATTCAGGATCTCTTGAGGTTTTGACAAGTGAAATAGTTTTAAACCCTGATGAGATTGCGGGTCTAGCCCGCAATGACGGAGATATTGAACCAGAAATGATGGAAATAGTGAGTACGCAATGACGGAAATATTGAGTTCGTAATGACTGAAATGTTGCCATCTTGAACACAATCCAAGATCTACTATCAACGTCATCCTGAACTTGATTCAGGATCTCAAAACTTTAAAATTGTTACAATAAAACTATGAGAAAATCTTATGTGTATATCTTAACAAACATAACAAACAAGGTTCTTTATATTGGAGTTACTTCAGATATAGTCAAAAGAGTTTATGAACATAAAGAAAAACATGTAAATAGTTTTAGTTCAAAATATAATCTAAATAAACTAGTCTATTATGAAATTTATGATGATATTCAAACTGCAATTGAGAGAGAAAAACAACTAAAAAACTGGAAACGAGAGTGGAAAGAAGAGTTGATATGCAAAAATAATAGCAGGTATGAAGATTTATATGAAAGTATATTGTGACGAAAACAGCGTTATCTTGAACAAGATTTTAGATCTACTATCAACGTCATCCTGAACTTGATTCAGGATCTCTTGAGGTTTTGACAAGTGAAATAGCTTTAAACCCTGATGAGATTGCGGGTCAAGCCCACAATGACGGAAAGGTTGAACCCGCAATGACGGTAATGTCATCCTTAACACAATCCAAGATCTACTATCAACGTCATCCTGAACTTGATTCAGGATCTCTTGAGGTTTTGACAAGTGAAATAGCTTTAAACCCTGATGAGATTGCGGGTTAAGCCCGCAATGACGGAGATATTGAACCAGAAATGATGGAAATAGTGAGTACGCAATGACGGAAATATTGAGTTCGCAATGACGGAAATATTGAGTTCGTAATGACTGAAATGTTGCCATCTTGAACACAATCCAAGATCTACTATCAACGTCATCCTGAACTTGATTCAGGATCTCTTGAGGTTTTGAAAAGTTTAGTATAATCTTTTTATGAATCAAGTTAAACAGATCACAAAAAAACTATTACAAAAGCAAAATATTTTTTTAACTGGCGGTGCTGGTGTTGGAAAAACTACTATTACAAGGGAAGTTATAAGTCTCTTTGAAGAAGATGCAAAAAAAGTAGCAAAACTCGCTTCTACTGGAATGGCAGCGACTCTAATAGAGGGACAGACACTTCATAGTTTTTTTGATCTTGGGATCTCATCAAGTATTGAAGAGTTAGAGCAAAACGCAAAACTAGAACCAAAGAACAAAACTAAAAAACTCATATCTAGTATGGACCTTATAGTCATAGATGAGATCTCAATGGTTAGCGATGCACTTTTAGAGATGATAAAGCTAAGGCTAGAACAAGCGAACTTCAAAGGTGCTGTTTTAGTTGTTGGAGACTTTTTACAACTTCCTCCCATTGTTCGTGGATCTAGTGAAGTAAGGTTTGCATTTGAGTCGCCTCTTTGGGAGGTATTTGAGTTTTTAAAGTTCGAGTTAACTCATATCTATAGAACTGATGATAAGGATTTTATAAAGCTTTTGGGGTTTATTAGAGAAGGGTTTGTGGATGAGAGTGTTCATAACTCTCTAAATGAATTTATAAAACCGCTCCCACAAGATCTAAGTGAGTTTACTTTCTTGTTTGGTAAAAATCACTCAACATCCATGCACAACAAAAAAGAGCTAGAAAATATAGACTCAGATCTCTTTGTAAAAGAGGCTCAGATCATAAAGCATTCGAAGAGTTTAAGTGATGCACAAGTTAAGAGGTTTATGGAGGATTCTCGCATCGAGAGTGAACTATCATTAAAAATAGGTGCACCTGTTCTCTTTACAAGAAACTCATGGAACTATTTTAACGGTGAAAGAGGTGTAGTAGTTGGCATCGATGCAACTTTTGTTTATGTGCAAAAAAGCGACGCCAAAGTTGTGAAACTAGAAGCTGTAGCTCATACAAAGTATAAGTGGGATGAGAGAATAAAGGGCGGTAAAAAAGAGATGCAAGAGGTTGAAGAACTTAGCATCTATCAGTTTCCCATAAAGCTAGCATTTGCTATAACTATACATAAGTCTCAGGGAATGTCCATAGAAGATCTCATCATCGAGACAAACGAGATCTTTGCTCCCTCACAGTTCTATGTAGCACTCTCAAGAAGTTCAAATCCTAAAAGGTTAAACCTTATAGCTCCATCGTGTCAATGGTATGAGATAGTCTTTGTAAATAGTAAGGCTTTGGGGTTCGTAAAAGAGAAATAATTTATTAAAGAGAGATGAGATTGCGGGTCAAGCCCGCAATGACGGAAAGAATGAGTCAGTAATGACGGAGATGTCGTCATCCTGAACTTGATTCAGGATCTCTTGATGTTTTGAAAAGTGAAATAGTTTTAAACCCTGATGAGATTGCGGGTCAAGCCCGCAATGACGGAAAGAATGAGTCAGTAATGACGGAGATGTCGTCATCCTGAACTTGATTCAGGATCTCTTGAGGTTTTGACTATAACTTATCTTCGTTTTTACCAAGATACTCAGCAACACCCTCAGTTGTTGGCTTCATACCTTCGTCGCCTTTGTTCCAACCAGCTGCACAAACTTCGCCGTGCTCATCAGTGAACTGCATTGCATCTACCATTCTGATCATCTCGTCGATGTTTCTTCCTAGTGGTAAGTCGTTGATAACTGCGTGACGGATTATACCTTTACCATCGATCAAAAATGAACCACGAAGAGCAACTGCTTCACCGAAAAGTACATCGTAGTCTTTAGAGATCTGTTTTGTAAGGTCTGCAACTAGTGGGTATTTAATGCGACCGATACCACCTTCATTTACTGGAGTCTCTCTCCATGCAAAGTGAGAAAACTGGCTATCAACAGATACACCGATAACATTTACACCACGGCTTTTGAAGTCTTCTATGCGGTGAGAAAAAGCGATGATCTCAGATGGACATACAAATGTAAAGTCTAGTGGGTAGAAGAAAAGTACAGTACCTTTTTCGCCAAAGTTTTCTGAAAGTTTGAAGTTCTCATCTATAGTGCCATCTGCTAAAACTGTTGTAGCTGTAAAGTCTGGAGCTGGGTTTGTTACTAACATATAATTATCCTTAAGTTTGTTTTTGATGAGCGAATTTTAGCACATTAAGATTAATGCTGATTAGCTCAAAGTAAGTAGCAAAATAGTTTAAGGATAATTTTTATCTTTTAAGAATTGAAGTTTAGCGAAGTATTCTGGAGCCTCGAACTCGCTCGGCAAGAGGGGCTTTTGAAACCAGATAGTTCCGAATAAATTCGCGGTTCCGTGGATTAAAGTGTGTTCAAAGTTTGAATTCGATATTATCTTGTTTTTAAAATGAATAAAAGGAACTAGATTGCATTGTGAAGAGTTAGAACTTTCTGTTTTGAGAAGTATGGGAAAAGTGACAACCCAAAAGAGTATAGCAAAAGAGCTAGGCTATAGCGTAGGAAAAGTCAACTATGTCATAAAAGCCCTAGCAGACAAAGGTCTTCTTAAAATAGAGAATTTTTACAACAACAAAAACAAACTTCAGTATAAGTATTTACTAACAGAAGAAGGTATCAAAGAGAAGATCTCTTTAACTGAGAAGTTTATAAAGAGAAAGAAAGAAGAGTATGAGATGTTGGTTGAGGATTTAGAAGCTTATAGAGATAAATATGAATAAAAACTCACTTAGAAGAATTAAATATTAAGGATAACACATAGATGAAAGATAAAATATGTATAGTAGGACTTGGATATGTTGGGCTTCCACTGGCTCACGCTTTTTCAAGTAAATATGAGGTAGTTGGTTTTGATATAAGTAAAGCTAGAATAGATGAGCTAAACGCAGGATTTGACAGAACTTTAGAGCTAGATGAAACTCAGATGAGGGAGGCTATACAAGATGGCATGAAGTTTACACTTGATGTTGAAGACATTAAAGAGTGCAATATCTTTATAGTAACTGTTCCTACACCTATAGATTCTACAAATCGACCTGACCTTACTCCTTTGATAAAATCTTCTCAAATGATTGGAAAAGTTCTTAAGAAAAATGATATTGTCATCTATGAATCAACTGTTTATCCAGGTGTTACAGAAGAAGTGTGTGTACCAGAACTTGAAAAGACGAGTGGACTAAAGTTTAACGAAGATTTCTTTTGTGGTTACAGCCCTGAGCGTATAAATCCCGGCGATAAAGAGCATACTGTAACAAAGATTTTAAAAGTAACTGCAGGCTCAACTCCTGAGATAGCTACAAAGGTTGATGAACTTTATGCAAGTATCATAACTGCAGGGACTTTTAAAGCTTCGAGTATTAGAGTTGCAGAAGCATCAAAAGTGATAGAAAATACTCAAAGAGATGTAAATATTGCACTTATGAATGAACTTGCTTTGATATTTAATCATGTTGGTATCGATACAAGCGAAGTGATAGAAGCTGCTGCTACTAAGTGGAACTTTATAAAGTTAAAGCCTGGTTTGGTCGGTGGTCATTGTATCGGGGTTGATCCATATTATCTTACTTTTAAAGCAGAAGAGCTAGGATATAAACCAAACTTAATTTTAGGTGCTAGGCAGATAAACAATGGCATGAGTAAGTTTATAGCAGAAGAGACTATTAAGCAGATGATCAAGGGTGATAAAAAAATAAAAGATGCAAATATTTTAGTTTTGGGTGTTACCTTTAAAGAAGATTGTCCAGATCTTAGAAATACGAAAGTTATAGATATAGTTGATGAGCTAAAAGAGTATGGTGCAAATGTAGATATTTATGATCCTTGGGTAGATCTAGATGAAGAGAAGAAATGGTTTAAACATAAGCTTTTAGACAAAGATCCATTTGAGACCAACAAAAAATATGACTCTATTGTCGTAGCAGTTGCTCATAAACAATTTTTAAAATTAACTCAAGAAGATTATAAAAGTATTTCACAAGGTAATGAAATTTTAATAGATATAAAAGGGATTGTCAAAAATCCTACATGGAGATTATAAAATGCAAAACAAAAAAAACTTCGCACTTATTGGAGCATCAGGGTACATAGCTCCACGACACATGAAAGCTATAAAAGAAACAGGAAATGATCTTATAGCTGCACTTGATCCATACGATGGAATAGGGATTATGGATAGTAACTTTCCACAAGCCTCTTTTTTTACAGAGTTTGAGCGTTTTGATCGTTTTGTAGATAAATGGCATAGAGATGGAAACAAAAAGATAGACTATATGGCGATCGCAACACCAAACTATTTGCATGATGCACATATAAGATTTGCACTAAAAAGTGGAGCTCACGCCATCTGTGAAAAGCCTTTAGTGTTAAACCCTCATAACATTGACCAACTTAAGTTGATAGAGCAAGATACTGGTAAAAAAGTTTATAATATCTTACAACTAAGACTTCATGATTCTATCATCGCTCTTAAAGAAAAAATAGCAAAAGAGCTAGAAGAAAATCCAGATAAGGTTTATGACATAGATCTTACATATCTTACATCAAGAGGTAAATGGTACTTTGTATCGTGGAAAGGCGATGAAGCAAAATCTGGCGGAATTGCTTCAAATATTGGAGTTCATTTCTTTGATATGCTCTCTTGGATATTTGGCCCAATAGAAGAAAATATAGTCCATCTTAAAGAAGCGGATGCAAATGCAGGATTTATGAAATTAAAAAATGCAAATGTTAGATGGTTTTTATCTGTAAACTACAACTATATTCCAGAAAACATAAAAGCCACAGGAAAAACGACATATAGAAGTATCACGGTAGATGGAGAAGAGTTTGAATTTTCAGAAGGTTTTACAGATCTACACACAAGAAGTTATGAGCACATCTTAAATGGTGGTGGTTTTGGACTAGAAGAAGCGAGGAACTCTATAGATATCGTTTCTGTCATACGAAAACTCACACCAATCGGACTTCAAGGTGACTACCATCCATTTGTAAAAAAAGTATTGGCAAAAAATGGCTAAATTTTTTGTACATAAATCATCGTATGTAGATGCAGATATAAGTATTGGAGATGATACTAAGATCTGGCATTTTTCACACATCTTAAGTGGTTCAAACATTGGTTCTAACTGTTCATTTGGACAAAACTGTGTAGTTGGGCCAAATGTTAAGATAGGTTCAGGTGTTAAAGTTCAAAACAACATCTCTATTTACGAGGGCGTAGAGATAGAAGATGATGTTTTTTTAGGACCCTCTATGGTTTTTACAAATATCACTAATCCAAGAGCTTTTATAAGCAGAAAAGAAGAGTTTAAAAAGACACTACTTAAGTATGGATGTTCAATAGGTGCAAATGCGACTATAGTTTGCGGTGTGACTATTGGTAAATATGCGCTTATCGGAAGTGGTGCAGTTGTCAACCGAGATGTTAAAGCTTTTGCCCTCGTGGTAGGAGTTCCTGCTCGGCAAATTGGTTGGGTGAGTCGTGCTGGTAATACTCTAAAATTTGATGAAAAAATGCAAGCAGTAGATAGTTTTGATGGTAGCAAATACGCTATAATTGATGATCAACTAAAGGAGATAAAATGCAACTCATAGTAAATATTAAAGACAATAGTATTGCAGAAAAGATTTTATGGTTTTTAACTTCATTTTCAAATAAAGGTGTAGTAGTAAAACAGGTTGATACAGATGCTACTCAAGAAAATCTATTAACAGATGAGTATATAGAAGAGAACTGGAGGGAACTTCTGATGGGCATTAAAAGTGATCCAGAATATTATAAAAGTGAACAATATAAATTAGATAGAGGTGAGTACCTTATGGAGAAATACAAATAATGAACTATTTAGTAGATCTAAATATAATCTTTGATTATTATAACAATGAAAGAAGAGAGTTGTTTGCAGAGTCAGTGTCAACATTAGATATGTTGTGGAATGAGAATAATACAAATCTTTATATATCATCTTCTTCTTTGGACAAGCTAGAATTTACAAAAGCTCAAGAGCTAAAAAGAGAGTTTGGTTATGCTAGTAAAATAATTTTAAAAAACTTCATCAAAGAAATATTGTCAAAATTTAAAATAGCAAAAACACCATCTTATTTGGACTTAGATTATGAGGATATAGAAGACTCACAAATTATAGCATCTGCAAAAGCTATAGATGCAAAAGTAATCACTAGAGATATAAAGATGCTAGAAAAATATCCAAATGAAACCATACACCCATCACAAATCACAAACCACCAATCACAAACCACCAACATTGACTTCGCAAACCTGCAAAAACAGTATTTCATGTACCAAAGTGAACTAGAACTTGAGATGGACAAAGTTTTAAACAACGCAAGCTATATCATGGGAGATGCAGTTACGGAACTAGAAAAAAACTTAGAAGAGTTTACAGGTGCGAAGTACGCCATCACATGTAGTAATGGAACAGATGCACTACTACTTGCCATGATGGCGCTTGATATCAAGCCAGGCGATGAAGTTATCACTACTCCATTTACCTTTATAGCTACAGCTGAGACTATAGCATTTTTAGGAGCTACGCCAGTTTTTGTGGATATAGATGAAAAAACTTATAACATAGATCCAAGCAAGATAGAAGCAGCCATCACCCCAAAAACAAAAGCCATCATCCCAGTGAGCCTCTACGGACAACCAGCTGATATGGATGCACTTGAACAATTAAAAATTAAACATCCAAAATTAAAAATTATAATAGACGGTGCTCAAAGCTTCGGAAGCATTTACAAAGGCAAGACAGATAGCAACTTAGGTGATATCTCTACAACTTCATTTTTCCCTGCGAAACCTCTAGGTTGTTTTGGAGATGGCGGAGCTGTATTTACTAACAATGAAGAACTAGCAAACAAGATAAAGTCACTTAGACTTCACGGCCAATCTAAAAGATACCATCACAAATACATAGGAATGGGTGGAAGACTAGATACTTTGCAAGCTGCAGTACTAAATGTAAAGCTAAAACACTATCCAAAAGATCTAGCACTAAGACAAGAAGTAGCCCAAAAATACACAAAAGCCCTCGGAAGTGAGGTTTCAACCTCGCCCAAAAACACAATACTCCCAACAGTAGCCAACAACTGCACATCTGCATGGGCACAATACTCTGTAAGAGTAAAAAACAGAGATGAAGTCCAAGCCAAACTAAAAGAAGCAGGAATACCTACCGCAGTACACTACCCAATGCCACTACATCTTCAAGAGTGCTTTCTTTATTTAGGATATAAAAAAGGTAATTTTCCCATTTCTGAAATAGTTGCAGATGAGATTATGAGTTTACCTATGAATCCGTATGTGAAAGATGAAGAAATTGAATATATAGCGAGGGAATTCTAATGAAAGAAATAAAAATAGAAAGTAGAACAGTAGGGCTAAATTATCCTCCTTTAGTAATTGTGGAAATAGGTATAAATCATGAAGGTAGTTTAAAAACGGCTTTTGAAATGGTAGATGCTGCTTGGAAAGCTGGAGCAGAAGTTATTAAGCATCAAACGCATGTTGTTGAAGATGAGATGAGTAAAGAAGCAAAAAAAGTGATACCTGGTAATGCCAATGTATCTATCTATGAAATTATGGAAAGATGTGCATTAAATGAAGAAGATGAAATAAAACTAAAAGAGTATGTAGAGTCAAAAGGGATGATATTTATAAGTACTCCTTTTTCAAGAGCAGCAGCAGATAGACTTGAGAGAATGGGAGTAAGTGCATATAAGATTGGATCAGGAGAATGTAATAACTATCCACTGATGGAGCATATTGCATCTTTTGGAAAACCAATGATTGTGAGTACGGGTATGAATGATATAGAGTCTGTAAGAAAAACAGTAAATATATTAGAAAAATATAATGTACCTTATGGGTTACTTCATACTACAAATCTTTATCCTACCCCAGTTCATCTTGTAAGACTTGGAGCAATGCAAGAACTTGAAAAAGAATTTCCAAATGCCATTGTTGGACTTTCAGACCATACCACTTCAAATAGAGCTTGTTTTGCAGCTACGGCACTTGGAGCTTGTATTTTAGAAAGACACTTCACAGATAAAATGGAAAGACCCGGTCCAGATATTATTAATTCTATGGATCCCATCGCTTTACAAGAATTGATTTATGGAAGTGCAGAAATAGCACTAATGCGAGGTGGAAAAAAGGAAGCTGTAAAAGAAGAACAAGTAACAATAGATTTTGCATTTGCTACAGTTGTAACAATTAAACCTATTAAAAAAGGTGAAAAATTTACAAAAGAAAATATTTGGGTAAAAAGACCAGGAACAGGGTCAATTAAAGCAGAATATTATAATGAGTTACTTGGAAAAATTGTAAATAAAGATATAGATAACGATGAGCATATTGATTGGAATGATATCAATGAGTAAGAAAAATATAGTTTTTCTTACTGGTACTCGTGCGGATTTTGGAAAGTTAAAATCACTCATTAAAATCACTCAAGAGTCAGATAAGTATGATGTTCATATTTTTGCTACTGGTATGCATATGAATTCAAAATATGGTTCAACTGTGGATGAGATTCAAAAATCAGGATTCAAAAATATTTATAAATTTATAAATCATGATACAGTAGAACATATGGATAGAACGCTTGCTAAGACAATTGATGGATTTTCTCATTATATTGCAGAAATAAAACCAGATTTAATTGTTGTTCATGGCGATAGGGTAGAAGCTCTTGCAGGTGCAATTGTTGGAAGTCTTAATAATATTTTAGTTACACATATAGAAGGTGGTGAAATATCAGGAACAATTGATGAGTTAATTAGACATGCAGTTAGTAAAATGTCTCATATACATTTAGTTGCGAACAAAGAAGCAAAAAAAAGATTATTACAACTTGGAGAAATAAAAGAATCAATACATGTAATTGGTTCTCCAGATCTAGATCTAATGAATCCAAAGCATCTACCATCTTTATGTGATGCAAAAAAATACTATGAAATAGAATTTAAAGAATATGTAATAGCTATGTTTCACCCTGTTACTACGGAATATAAAAGTATTAGTCAATATAGTAAAAACTTTGTAGGTGCTATGATAGAAAGTAATTTAAACTATATAGTGATTTATCCAAATAATGATTTAGGAAGCAATGAGATACTTTCTGAATATGAACAGCTAAAATTAAATAAAAGATTTAAAATTTTTCCTTCTTTACGATTTGAATACTTTTTGACAATACTTAGAAATGCAAAATTTATTATTGGAAACTCAAGTGGAGGTATTAGAGAAGCCCCATTTTATAATGTACCAACAATAGATATAGGTACAAGACAACTTAATCGTGCAAAAATAGAAACTATAACAAATTGTGGATACAGCAAAGAAGAGATACTCTCAACTATAAAAAAAACATCCATAGTTAATAGTAAAGACAATAAACTACAAAATTATTTTGGTGATGGAAAAAGTGATATTAAATTTTTAGATTTATTAGAATCAAATAAATTATGGAATGTAAAACATCAAAAACAATTCAAGGAACTTGGGTTAATATGAAAAAAATAAGAGTAACTGCAAGAATTGATGTAAAAAATGAATTTGTTATAAAAGGAATCCATTTAGAAGGACTAAGAAAAGTAGGTGATCCTAATTTATTAGCTAAAAAGTATTATGAGGAAGGCATAGATGAAATTATATTCATGGATGCAGTTGCAGCTTATTACGATAGAAATAGTTTAAGTCATATTATAGAAAAAGCATGTAAAGAAGTTTTTATTCCAATAACAGTAGGTGGTGGATTAAGAACGATAGATGATATTAATCAGGCATTAAAAGCAGGAGCAGATAAAGTGGCAATAAATACAAAAGCTATTCAAAATCCAGAATTTATTGCAGAAGCTTCAAAAATATTTGGCTCTCAATGTATAGTTGCATCAATCGTAGCTAAAAAAATTAATTCTAATCAGTGGGAAGCATATATAGACAATGGAAGAGAAGCTACAGGTTTAGATATAGTTGAGTGGGCTAAAAGGTTAGAAGGGTTAGGTGCAGGGGAAATTATGCTGACTTCATTAGACATGGAAGGAACAAAAAAAGGTTTTGATACAGAACTTTACGAAGCTGTTCAAGATGTTGTTTCAATTCCTATTATTGCAAGTGGAGGAATGGGTAATATAAAACATGCGGTTGAATTATTATCAAATTACAAAATTGATGCAATAGCTACAGCATCAGTTATTCATTATAATATAGATACTATAAAAAATATAAAACAAGCATTTATTGATAATAATATAAAGGTTCGTATGTGAAAATATCTATAATAGATTATGAAATTGGAAATGTTAAAAGTATTAAAAATGCTTTAAAAAAGATAGGAGTTGAATCTATCTTAACAAATGATAGAAAAACTATATTAAGTTCCGATGGTCTAATTCTACCTGGTGTTGGAGCATTTGCTCATGGCATGAATAATCTTCAAAAATACGGGCTACAAGAAATTATTAATGATTTTGTAAATACAAAGAAACCTTTCATGGGTATTTGTCTTGGTATGCAAATGCTTATGGAAGAGAGTGAAGAATTTGGTATAACTAAAGGATTGGGATTAATAGAAGGTAAAGTAATAAAATTACCTGTGCAAAAAACAAATTATGAAAAATCGCCACATGTAAGTTGGAATGAAATTGTCAAAAATAAGATTACTTGGAAAGATACGATATTGGGTGATATTCCTGAACAATCAGATATGTATTTTGTACATAGTTTTGTTGCATCACCAATGAATGAAGAAAATATATTATCAACAACAGAATATTATGATTATAAGTTTTGTTCAGCTGTAAAAAAAGATAACATCTATGGATGTCAATTTCATCCAGAAAAGAGTGGAAAAATGGGCTTGAATATAATACAAAATTTTGTAAATTTATGTAAGGAGAGAAAAAATGTATGAGAAATTAGAAGCATACTATGGGCTACCAAATGAGGTAAAGTTTTGTAAAAAATGTGTAATATCAAATCAAAGACCAAGTTCTACAGTTGAATTTAAAAATGAAAAAGGTGAAAAGAAAAAAGTAATTAATTTTAATGAAGAAGGTATTTGTTCTGCTTGTATTTACCATGAAGAGAAAGAAAAAGGTATAAATTGGGAGCAAAGAGATGAAAAACTTCGAGAACTATTAGCGCAGTTTAAAAGTACAGATGGCTCTTATGATGTTATAGTTCCAGGAAGTGGAGGAAAAGATAGTGCATATACAGCACATATTTTAAAATATAAATATGGAATGAATCCATTAACGGTAACATGGGCTCCACATCTTTACACAGATATAGGTTGGAAAAATATGCAGGAATGGATGCATACCGGTGGACTCGATAACATGCTTTATACCCCAAATGGAAAGTTGCATAGAGAGATGACTAAAAACGCATTTCATAATTTACTTCATCCTTTTCAGCCTTTTATAGTTGGACAAAGAATTATAGGACCAGCTATGGCTAAAAAGTTTGGTGTTCAGTTAGTAATGTATGGTGAAAATCAAGCAGAGTATGGAAATGCGATAGAAGAAAATACAAACCCTATAATGAATATGGACTTTTTTTCTTCGGATGATGCATTGTCTATGAAGTTTGGTGGAGTCTCAATGCAAGAATACATTGATAGCGGAGCTTATACAAAAGATGATTTTGCACCTTATATTGCACCAAATAAAAAAGATTTGATTGATGCAGGTATTGAAGTACATTATTTAGGTTATTATTTGAATTGGGACCCTCAAGAGTGCTACTATTATGCTGCAGAAAATACTGGATTTCAAGCTAATCCAGAGAGAACAGAGGGAACATATTCCAAATACAGTAGTATAGATGATAAAATAGATCCATTTCATTATCTTACTACAATGATAAAATTTGGAATAGGAAGATGTACATATGATGCAGCACAAGAAGTTAGAAATGATAAAATTACAAGAGAAGAAGCTGCATATCTTGTGAAAAAATATGATACTGAATTCCCTCATAAGTATTTTAAAGAGTTTTTAAAATATATTGATAGTACCGAAGAAGAATTTTGGGAGACTATAAATAAACACAGAAGTCCACATATTTGGAAAGAAGTAGATGGTAAGTGGAAACTAAGACATACTGTAACAAATGATGGAACAGATGACTAAAAAAGTTTTAGCGATTATTCCTGCTCGTGGGGGTTCTAAAGGACTTCCTCGAAAAAACATCATTGATTTATCAGGGAAACCACTAATTGCATGGACTATTGAAGCTAGTCTTAATTCAAAATATATTACTAAAACAATTGTTAGTAGTGATAGTGATGAAATACTAGATATTGCAATAAAATGTGGCTCTGCTATACTAAAAAGACCTGATGAATTAGCTATGGATACATCATCAAGTGAAGTAGTTATAAAACATGCATTAAAAAGCATAGAAGAAAATTTTGACTATGTTGTTTTATTACAGCCTACCTCTCCACTAAGAGATGCAAATGATATTAACAGTGCATTTGAAAAACTAGTTTCTTCTGAGGCCACAGCTTTAATTAGTGTTTGCGAATGTGATAATAAAATATTAAAAGCTTTTAAAGAAAATGAACTGAGGTTTATAGAAGGGATTTCAAATAATCAATATCCATTTATGAGAAGACAAGACTTACCAAAAATATATATGAGTAACGGTGCTATTTATATTATAAAAGTAGAAGAGTTTTTAAAAAATAATAGTTTCTTTACTGATAAAACCATTTCTTTTATTATGGATGAAATAAAAAGTTTAGATATAGACACTAAAAAAGATTTAGAAGAAGTGGAGAAATATATAAATGAAAATACTTAAAACATTACATTTGGCAAGTTTTGATGGTAATATTGGAGACAATGCAAATCATGATGGATTTTATAAGCACTTAAAACAGTTAGAAGATTTTAAATTTGAAATAGATGAACTTGAAATAAGAGAATTTTATTGGAAAAAAAGATTTTTTAATGAATCTTTTGTTGATCTTGTAAATAAATATGATTTACTTATAATAGGTGGAGGAAATTATTTTGAACTTTGGGTTGAAGATTCACCTACTGGTACATCTATCTCAATTGAGTTAGACTTATTAAAAAAAATCAATACACCTATAATGTTTAATGCTCTTGGTGTAGACCCTGGGCAGGGGGTAAGTGAATTAAATATACAAAAATTTAGAAATTTTTTAGATTTACTAATTGAAAGAGATGATTTTATTTCTATTAGAAATGATGGGGCAAAAAAAGCTATTATGGATTATGTAGGAGAAAAGTATTTAGACCACATTCATCATACTGTAGATGCAGGATTTTTTGCAGATATACCAGAACCTAGTGAATATTATAAATCAAAAAAATATATTGCTATTAATGTTGCATATGATATGCAAGATGTTAGGTTTGAAAACATTTCTTATAAGGAGTTTCTTCAAACATTTAAAAGGTTTACAGATACATTTTTGAATGAAAATGAAAATTATGAAATAGTATTTATTCCTCATATATTTAGAGATATGACATTTATAACAGATTTATTAAATATACTCGATGATGAAACCAGAAGAAGAAAAATTTCAGTTGCTCCTTTATTGCATGGAAAAAGCTCATTCAAAGAAGTTATGTCTATATATAGAGGTGCACAAATAGTGTTGGCAAATAGATTTCATGCAAATATTTGTTCTATTGGTATGGGAAAACCTACAGTAGGTTTGGTGAACTATAGACAAATACGAGAATTATATGCAGAATTAGATTCAATGAATTTTGTTGATATTTCAAAAAAATCATTTAATAATCATTTAAAAAATTTTCTTTCTGAAGAATTTCATAAATATATAATTAATTTAAAGAGTATAGAAAAAAATTATTCTTTAAATCAAATTTATCTCAAATTATGGTTAGAACAGAATTGATTAAGAGAATTAAAAAAAGTAAGTTTATGCTTAACTCAATAATCTATACAATATCTGATATATTAAATAAGGCAATACCTTTTTTACTTTTGCCAATATTAACTAAGTATTTAACACCAAATGATTATGGAATAATCTCATTATTTGGCATATTTACAAGTATATTGACTATATTAATTGGATTAAATTTAAATGGTGCAATTAGTGTTAATTATTTTAAACTAAATGATAGAATACTACTTTCTTCTTATGTAGGCAATGCAATACTGATTTTATTTATAATGACAATAATAACTATTTTTTTTATAAGCATAGGGAGTGTTTTTTTTGATACAAAAATCTTGGAAATACCTTTTTATTGGTTAGTTATAGGCGTTGTTGTTGCGTTGTCTCAAGTATTAATTATGATTAATTTAACACTTTACCAAACTGAACAGAAAGCTAAAAAATATGTTATTTTTGAATTAATTCAAGTTATATTTAATGTTGTACTCTCATTAATTCTAATTGTAGGATATGCTTTATCATGGGAGGGTAGGCTTATTGCTATCTCTATAACAAGTGTATTTTTTGCCAATATTAGCTTTTATATTTTGTATAAATATAGAAAAATGGTTAAGTTTGATATAAATATAAATTATATTCGAGATATGTTAAAATATGGCGTTCCATTATTGCCTCATAGTTTAGCAGGATGGGGAAAAACTAGCATAGATCGTTTAATAATAATTAGTTTTTTAGGAACGGCGGAATTAGGAATTTATGCTATAGCTTATCAGATGGCTTCGATAATTAATCTTGTATTTATTTCTTTTAATAAAGCATGGATACCGTATTTATTTGAAAAGTTGAAAAATATCAATAGTACGATAAAAAATGACTTAGTTAAATTCACATATATATATTTTTTCATTATAATTATTTTGTATATTATTATATATTATTTTATAAATATAGTTTTTCAATATTTTATAGACTCATCATATAGTAGTGCAGCTACACTCGTGCCAATTATTATGGTTGCTTTTTTATTTGAAGGAATGTATTATATGGTGGGTAATTATATTTTGTATGAGAAAAAAACTGCAGAAATTTCTAAGGCCACATTAATTTCAACAATAATACATGTGTTTTTAGCATATTTTACTATAAAATACTATGGATTAAAAGGATTGGCATATACAATGATTTGTTCTTATTTTATTAATTTTGTTCTTGTTTGGTATATTAGCAATAAAGTTTATCCTATGCCATGGTTTAATTTAAAAATAAAGGATACGAATGTTTAAGAAAATTAAAAATAAAATAAGGTTAAAAGAATTATATTATAAAGAAAAATTAGGAATTTTAAAACCAAAAGAAATTATTATTGATATCGCAGCTTATTGC
The DNA here is from genome assembly GCF_023228785.1 of Sulfurimonas sp. Classification (GTDB taxonomy): domain Bacteria; phylum Campylobacterota; class Campylobacteria; order Campylobacterales; family Sulfurimonadaceae; genus Sulfurimonas. Next base: position 7,876 of record NZ_JALOAN010000013.1, on the reverse strand, counting down.
AATGCAGAATGTCCCTTCTGTCCAAGAATTTATATGCCAGAAGAAAGATCACATGGTTATATGAAGGTAGAATTATTTAAAGAGATATTAAAAAAAGCCAAAGACTTAAATATTAATAAAATGAGACTATATTCTACTGCTGAACCTCTTTTGCATCCTAAATTTAGCCAAATAATTAGTATTGCAAAAGAAATGGACTTTTTTATCGAAGTGTCTACAAATGCTTCAATGTTACATAAGTATCATGAAATATTATTAAAGGTAGATGTTTTACAGTTTTCCATTGAAGGTTGGGATAAAGAAAGTTATGAAAAGTATAGAATACCACTTAAGTTTGAAAAAATATATAATAATATTAAATCTTTTTCAGACTATGCTAAAAATAAGAAAGTGCGCCCTAAGATTATGTGTAACTTGCTATTAACAAAAAAAACTGAAGTTAAGAAATATTTGGAACTTTGGGGAGAATATGTAGATAAAATTGCAGTTAATTTTATGTCACAAGCAACTTTATATGATAACAAAAAGTTTATTTCTAAAAAAAATAATGAGATAAAAGATGAATACTATTCTTTTAGAAAAATAAAAAGTGAGTTTATGTGTTCATATCCATTTACAAGTTTAGTTGTTTCGTATGATGGGAAAATATCATTATGCTGCTCAGATTTTTTTTCAAGTCTTGATTTAGGTTATATTGATGAAAGCATAAAGAGTATTTGGAATAATAAAGAAAGAAAAAAAATAAGAGAAGAATTTTATTCTCAAAAATTAGATAAATGTAGTGGGTGTACAATTTTCCATAAGCCATTTGATAAAGATAAGGAGAAGATAAAAAGTTATATTTTATCTTTAGATTCTAAGCATAGTAATAAATTAGTATTTGGGTTTTAAATATGGCTAATAAAATTTTTACTTTAATTGGTGATTCTCTATCAATGACAAGAATTGATGATGGTATTACTTTGGAAAATACATATATATATAAGATATTTGACATATTGTTGAAAAAACCATTTATTTGTAATGGATCAATTAGAGGAAACTCAACATTAATAAGTAGTAGTACATCTTATTATAAAGAATATTTAGAATCAAATAAAAATAATAACTATATTATCATTCATTTAGGAATAGTAGATTGTTCACCTAGAATATTTAATAAGATAGAAAAAAAAATTATAGATTGCACACTAGGAATCAGTGTTGTAAATAAATTCACAAAATTATTTTTAAATTACAGAACAAAGAATAGATTTTATTATACTAAAAAAAATTCTTATGTGGAAGTTAATATTGATGAATTTGATAAAAATATTAGAAAAATAATAAAACAACTTCTTGAGCTTAATTATAATCTCAAGAAAATATTTTTAATTAATATTGCTTCTTCAAACGATTATATTAAATCAAAATCTTATAATATAGAATCAAACATAATCCAATATAATAAGATTTATGATGATGTTGCACAAAGTTTTCAAAAAATTGTTGATATTATTGATGTATATAGTTTTACTAAAAACAACTTAGATGGATTATTAAATGATGGGCAACATATTAGTTCTAAAACTCATGATTTTATAGCTAATGAAATAATAAAAAGAGTAGAATAATTAATGCTGGATATAGAAAAAATTGAAAAAAAATATAATTTATCAAATTTAAAATATAAAAATTTTTTTATTTGGGCCTATCTAAGAGGTGTATATGGTTCTGTTTCTCTTTATAAAAATAGAGAATATATTATTACAAAAGCAGAAAAATTTAATATATATAAAAATATATTAAATTTTAAAAATTTATTTTATGGATTTAAAAATTGGTTTTCTAAATATAATTATATATTTTTCGGTGACACTGATAGCTTAAAAATAATAAATGAAAAATATGGTGATCGAATGGGTCATGAAATGATACAACTTTTAGGTGAAAAAAATTTTTTATATATTGAAAGTTTAAATAAAGAAAAATTTTATTCTATAAAGGATTCTTATTATAAAAAGGTTTCTGAAAATTTTATTTTTATTTTTATAAAAATAATTCAAATATTTTTGATTTTAACTCAAAAAAAATATAAAAAAAATATACTTGATGAAATAAATAAGGAGTTTGTACTTGATATTAATTACAATAAGTTTCTTAAAAAATTTGAAGCTGAGTATTTTGTTTATTCATGGTTATTTAAAATTTATAAACCTAAGTTAATTGTAATTACGTGTTTTACAAGAAGAACAATAATTAAGTCTGCTAATGATTTAAATATAACAACTATTGAGTTTCAACATGGCGTTATAAAAAGTAATTATGCATATGAAGTTTTAAATAAACTAGATCGAAATTTTTCCCCTTTGTATCTATTAGTTTATGGAGATAATGACAAATCTTATTTAGAGCCTTATGATTATTCAAACAATATTATTTCTATTGGGAATTATTATTTAAATTATATAAAATCTAAAAATATAATTATTAAAGAATTTGATATGTTTAATCTAAAAATAGTTGTTTCCTTGCAATCGCCTGTAGCAGAAAATATGAATTTATTGATTAATAATATATCTTTAAAATTTCCAAATATACTTTTTATTGTTGTTCCTAGAAGAGAAATAGATAAGAAAAATCTTAATTTATCTAAAAATGTAAAAATAATTTCTAAGTATAATTATTATGAAATAGCAAATGAGTGTGACTTACATATATCAAGCTATTCAACTTGCCTTATTGAAGCACCATTTTTTGGTTTAAGCAATATCTTTATTAATTTTAATGGCTTAAGTGACTACTACTATAAAGACTATATTAATGATAAAAGTTATAATTATAAAGTTGACACTGAAAAAGAATTAATAACTCTTTTGGAAAATATTAAACCAAAAGAAAAATGCTTAGTTATGAAAGAACATAACGGCTTTTTTGCCGCAGATAAGCATATTGGTGATTTTGTTAAAAGATTAAGCTTTGAAGGAGTTATATAAAATGAATGTAACATTAAATTCTAAAACATTTGAGAAAAAAATAAAAAACAATACCACTGTTTATGTAGCTGGTTATTGCTTTTTTAATGGAAATTTACTTAATAGAGAATCTTTTTTAGAATTATTTTTTAATGTGAAAGATTTTAATTCTTTTTATAATTTATTAATCCAATTAGATGGATTGTATTCAATTATTGTGATTACTAATAACAAAGTATTTGTCGCCGTTGATCCATTGAGAAGTTTTCCCATTTTTTATTTAAAGGATGAAAAATTTAACTTAACGGATGACCCATATTATTTTTTTAAAGTTTTAAAAAAAGTTGAATATGATTATGCAAAAGTGGAAGAATTTATTTCTTTATCTTTTACACAATCTCAATCAACCTTATTTAAGAATATATTTCAATTAGATAGTGGACAATGTTTAGAATTCAATTTAAAAGAAAAAGAGCTAAATACTAAATATTACAGATACCACATAAGTAATAAAAGAGATGATTCATCAGTTAACGAGATATTTAAAAAAGCATTTAACGTTTCAAAAAATGTATTTAAGAGACTTTTGCAAACTACAGAGGGTAAAACAATTGTTGTTCCCTTGAGTGGCGGGTATGATTCAAGATATATTGTTGCAATGTTAAAAGAATTTAAATATAAAAATGTTATTTGTTTTACATATGGGAGAAAAGACTCTGATGAAGTTATAATATCAAAAAAAGTAGCCGAAAAATTAAATTATAAGTGGATTTTTATTGAATATAGTGAAGAAATAGTAAAAGAGTACATACAGACAACTCAATTTAATGAATGTATGTTTTTTTCAAGTAAATTATCATCAACTCCACATTTTCAGGATTATATAGCTGTTAAATATTTGAAAGACAATAATTTAATACCTACTGATAGTATTTTTGTTCCAGGACATAGTGGTGATTTGCTAGGTGGTAGTCATTTACGAAGTATAGTTGTCGATTATAAAGATAAATGTTTTTCAGAGATTGAAGATATACTTCAATCAACATATGAATATTGGTATAAATATAATGAATTTAATAATAAATCGAATATTAACATTTCACAATATAAAGAAGATATTGAAAGTTTTTATAAAAGCTTAAGTGTCATAGATTCTAATTATATAACATATATTTCTGATTCATGGAATATTGCTAATAGACAGTCAAAGTTTATAGTTAATTCTTGTCAAGTATACAGATATTTTAATTATGATTTTAGATTACCTCTATTTGATCAAGAAATGGTTGAATTTTGGCTATCAATTAAGCCTTACTATAGAACTAATCATATCTTATATAATGATTTCTTACTAAACCATTTATTTAATAAATACAATATAGCTTTTGTTAAAGAAAATGACCATTCTTATTTAAAAAAGAAATTAAAAAAAGTTATAGGAGAATCTTTATATAAAAAAATTAAGAAATATCTTAAAAATGATAATAACAACTTTAACTATTTCATTAAGTATATGTTAATAGATATTGGGATGGATGAAAAATATTTATATTCTCATATTGATAATGTTTCTTCAATATGGTATTTAAAAAAGCTAAATAAAGAAATGGAATCATTGAAAAATGCAAAATAGAGAATATAGAACATGTGCAAGATGCGTAATGGATACAACTGATCCCGAGATAACTTTTGATGAAAATGGAGTTTGTAATCACTGCAACGAGTTTGATAAAGTGACATCAAAGAGATGGTTTCCTGATGAAAATGGAGCTAAGAAGCTTGAAGCTATTTATGAAAACATGAAAAAGAAGAGTGCTTCAAAAGAGTATGAGTGTATCTTAGGACTGAGTGGTGGCGTGGACAGTTCTTACCTTGCGCTTAAACTTTATGAAGCTGGTATTCGCCCTTTAGTTGTTCATGTAGATGGTGGATGGAATAGTGAGTTGGCTGTGCAAAATATAGAAAATATAGTGAATTATTGCGGATGGGATTTGCACACCATAGTTATAGACTGGCAAGAGATGAGAGACTTGCAACTTGCTTATCTAAAATCAGGTATTGCAAATCAAGATGTTCCACAAGATCACGCTTTTTTTGCATCGCTCTATCATTTTGCCACAAAACATGGAGTCAATTATGTTATAAGTGGAGGAAACCTGGCTACTGAGAGTATATTTCCTTCTTCATGGAACTGGAGCGCTATGGATGCAGATAATCTTCATGCTATACATGAAAAATTTGGAACAAAGAAACTTAAAAATTATAAAACTATAGGTTTTTATGAACTTTATCTATACTATCCTTTTGTCAAAAAAATGAAAACTATACGACCACTCAACTTTATGCCTTATATAAAAAGCGAAGCACTCGAAGAGTTAAAAGAAAAAGTAGGGTATAAAGAGTATGCTAGAAAACATGGCGAGTCAGTATTTACAAAGTTTTTTCAAAACTACTGGTTGCCTATGAAGTTTGGTTATGATAAAAGGAAGCCACATTTAGCAAGTCTTATTGTTGCCGGACAAATGACTAGAGATGAAGCACTCAAAGAACTAGAAAAACCTTTATATGATGATAAAGAGCTTAAGAATGATAAAGAGTATATTGCAAAAAAACTTGGAGTAAGTGATGAAGAGTTTGAACAAATCCTTCAAATGCCATCTCATAGTTATAGTGACTTTGCCAATATGACAGTAAAATATAACAGAATGAAAAAAATTCAAAAATTTGTTTCAAAACTTCTTGGTAAGAAAATATCTAATTATTCATAAGGTAAAAAATGATAGCAATACTTGATTATGGAATAGGTAATCTAAAATCTATTTATAATATGTTTAAAAAAGCGGGTATTGAGTCTGCTATAACATCAGATATACAAGAAATAAAAAAAGCTGATAAATATTTATTACCTGGAGTGGGATCTTTTGACCATGGGATAACTAGTCTAAGAAATGCATCTTTTTTCGAAGCTTTAGAAAAAGAAGTTTTGGAAAATAAAAAACCTATTTTAGGCGTATGTTTAGGGATGCAACTTTTAACAAACTCAAGTGAAGAAGGAAAAGAAAAAGGGCTAGGTTGGATAAATGCGAAAACTATAAAGTTAAACTTAGAAGATAAAAGTCTATCTATACCTCATATGGGATGGAATAAAACCTACCCCACTAACACAAGAGATATTTTCAAAAGTTTAGATGAAAATAGATTTTATTTTGTGCATACTTATCATGTAGTTTGTAGTGATGAAAAAAATATTTTAGCAACTGCTGATTATGGTGAATCGTTTACTTGTAGCATATACAAAGATAATATTTATGGTGTACAGTTTCATCCTGAAAAAAGTCATAAATTTGGCATGCAACTATTTAAAAATTTTGGAGAGATGTGAGATTTTAGTAGAAACCTTGTATAATAAAAATAGATTGAAAAATGTTGAGGAGTTTGTATGCATACTATAAAATTAACCGTAGAAGATGATATTTATCATAATATTATGTTTTTATTGTCAAATTTAAATGTCAAAGGCTTGACTATAGATACAGATAAAAAATTTAAAAACATAGAAGATTTATCATGCTTAGAGTCAGAAATAGATAGAGGAATAGCCTCAGGTATTAGCCAAAACTCCCATGAAGATGTGATAAATAAAATTAAACTGAAATATGTATAGAGTCAGATATACAAATCAAGCAGAAATAGATCTAGGTGATGCTATATCACATATAGCAAAAGAAAATATAACAAATGCACAAAATTATTTATCAAGATATGAAAGCAAAATAGAGTTGCTAAAACTAAACCCTCAGATGGGTGTAGAGTGTAAAAATAAATTTATAAAAAGAGAATGCAAAATTCTTGTACATGAAAGTCATATTATAATTTATAAAATACTTACAAAAACTTCAGAACTACTGTTGGTTAGAATTTTTCATGGTTCAGTAGATTATGCAAACAAATTTAATAGTAAAAATTTCGGAGAACTATAGTGCTACAAAAAAGGGTGATTCCATGTCTTCTTTTGCACAAAGGCGGGCTTTATAAAACACAGAAGTTTAAAAAACCTACATATATAGGTGATCCTATAAATGCCATAAAAATATTCAACGAAAAAGAAGTAGATGAGTTGATGTTTTTAGATATTGATGCAAGTGTAGAAAATAAAGAACCTAACTATAAGATGATAGAAGACATTGCAAGTGAGTGTTTTATGCCTCTTTGTTATGGTGGTGGAGTAAAAACAATAGAGCAGATGAAAAAAATATATGCTTTAGGAGTTGAAAAAATCTCTTTAAGCTCTCAAGCTGTACTAAATCCAATTTTGATAAAAGAGGCTGCAAATATCTTTGGAAATCAATCTGTAATAGTTACTATAGATATAAAAAAAGATCTTTGGGGAAAGGGTAAAGTTTTTATAAATAATGGCAAAAAAAATACAAAACTAGATCCTTTTGAATTTGTAAAAAAAGTGGAAGCTTTAGGTGCAGGCGAGGTGGTAATAAACTCTGTTGATTGTGATGGAGCAATGCAAGGGTTTGATATAGAACTATTAAAGCAGATTAAAAAACACACAACAATACCTGTCATAGCCCTAGGAGGGGCTGGCAAATTAGAGCATATAAAAGAAGTTTTTGAAAGCTCAAATGTAGACGCTGTAGCATGTGGAAGTATGTTCGTTTATCAAGGAGTTCTTAAAGGTGTACTTATAAGTTATCCTCCATATGAAAAGATTCAAGAACTATTAGGAAAGAAATAATGGCAACTAAAATAACCCACCTAACATCAGCACATGATAGATATGATACTAGAATATTTTTAAAAATGTGTTCATCGTTAGCTACAAATGAGGACTATATCGTAAGTTTAGTAGTAGCTGATGGTAAAGGTGATGAGAGTAAAAATGGTGTAGATATTTATGATGTTGGGGCTAA
>NZ_JALOAN010000009.1 GCF_023228785.1 Sulfurimonas sp. | reverse complement strand
CTGTAAAAAAGGTTTACCAAAAAGCAAAAGAGTTAGATAGTGACATATATCATCTTCATGATCCTGAGCTTATTCCTGTAGGATTAAAGCTTAAGAAACTTGGGGCAAAAGTGATATTTGATGCTCATGAGGATTTACCAAAACAACTTCTTGGTAAACCATATCTAAACAAACCTGCAAAAATACTACTCTCAAAAGGCTTTGAGCTATATGAAAAAATTGCTATGCCAAAATTTGATGTAGTTATCACAGCAACTCCATACATAAGAGATAAATTTTTAAAGATAAATAAAAATAGTATAGATATAAATAACTTTCCGATTCTAGGTGAACTCTCAAATGAAACACCTTGGAGTCAAAAGAAAGATGAAGTTTGTTATGTGGGTGGGATTGCTCAAATAAGAGGAATAAAAGAAGTAGTAAAAGCTATGGAGTTTACTACTAAAACAAAGTTAAATCTGGTAGGCGCGTTTAGTGAAAAAAATGTCGAAGATGAAGTAAAAACTTATACTGGATGGCAAAATGTAAATGAACTTGGATTTTTAGATAGAAGTGAAGTAGCAAATATTTTAAGTCAATCAAAAGCTGGAATAGTGACTTTTTATCCTGTACCAAACCATATAGATGCACAACCTAATAAAATGTTTGAGTATATGAGTGCCGGACTACCTATCATAACTTCCAATTTTAAACTATGGAAAGAGATAGTTGAAGTAAATAGTTGTGGAATATGTGTAAATCCTCTAGATCCAAAAGAGATTGCAGAGGCTATAGAGTATATCATGACGCATCCAAAAGAAGCCCAGTTGATGGGTACAAATGGTAAAAAAGCAGTTTTAGAAAAATACAACTGGGATGTAGAAGAGAAGAAGTTGCTTGAAGTTTATGCTAAAATTATTAATACTTAAATAAGTATGTATTTAGTATTATGTACATATATTAGATTTTCAAGGAGATTATCATGTTAGAATTGGGTATTTCACAAGCACAGGCACAGTTTACTAAGCTTTTGACACAAACTGTTTTTATAGTAGATAAAAAAGCACATCAAAAAAAAGCTGTAATCATGCCTTATGAAGATTATGTAAAACTTATAAAACAATCAATCCAAAAAGAAAACTTAGAAGAGGGTTCTTTTAATAAGTTTGTAGGAATCCTTGATAAACAGTTTGAAACAGATGATGAAAAATACAAGGCAATTGTGAAATGAAAATATTTGTAGATACCAATATCTTTCTTGATTTGATTTTAAAAAGAGAAAATTTTCATGATGCACTATTGATTTTTAATGCAATTGAAAGAAATTTTTTTTCAGGTGTTCTTTTAGATATTACTATTTTGAATATTGATTATGTAGCTAAAAAGCAAGTTGAAAATATAAAAGAGTTTATAAAACTTATCAATGATAATTTTAGTGTAGTTGGCGCATCTAATGAATTGATTTCAAAAGCTCTAGAGATTGAGAATAATGATTTTGAAGATACTTTACAATACTTGAGTGCAAAAGATTTTGCTAGTGATTGCATCATAACTAATGATAAAAGCTTTTATAGAGAAGATATTGAAACTCTCTCAAGTAGTGAATTTGTGAGTAAATATTTATAGTAAACAAAAGGAATCAGCAAAGTGAAAATACTAACAATACTAGGAGCAAGACCACAGTTTATAAAAGCAGGGAGTGTCTCAAGAGAAATAGCGAAACATAAAAACATAGAAGAGATTATAGTTCATACAGGGCAACACTATGATGCCAATATGTCTGATATTTTCTTTGATGAGATGCAGATACCAAAGCCAAACTATTTTTTAGGGATAGGTGGAAAGTCCCACGGTGCGATGACTGGGCAGATGATAGAGAAGATAGAAGAGGTAGCATTAAAAGAAAAACCTGATTGGATCATGGTTTATGGAGATACAAACTCAACTTTGGCAGGGGCAATTGTAGCTAGTAAACTTCATATAAAACTTGCGCACATAGAAGCAGGGCTTAGAAGTTTTAATATGCAAATGCCAGAAGAGGTTAACCGAATACTTACAGATAGAGTAAGTACAGTGCTTTTTTGCCCAACTGAAACAGCGGTAGAAAACCTAAAAGCCGAAGGCTTCCCTTTTTCACTAACCACCAACCACAAACAACTAATCACCAATGTAGGCGATGTTATGCAAGATGGAGCAATGTTTTATAAAAACTTAGCAGTCAAACCATCAATAATTCAAACCTCAAAAGCAAATATTCAAAATTATATTTTATGTACTATACATAGAGCTGAGAATACAGATGATGAAATAAGATTAAAAAATATCTTTGAGTCTTTAAATGAAATCGCAAAAGAAAAACAAGTAATTTTACCTCTGCATCCAAGAACAAAAAAGATACTAAAAAACCTAAAATTAAATATAGAGAACCTTACTATTATAGACCCTGTAGGTTACTTAGAAATGATTTGGCTCATAGACAACTGTAGCTTAGTTATGACAGATAGTGGAGGACTTCAAAAGGAAGCCTACTTTTTTGAAAAACCTTGTATTACACTAAGAGATGAAACAGAATGGGTAGAGCTAGTAGAGTGTGGAGCAAATACTTTAGTAGGTGCAGACAAAAAGAAGATCTTAGAAGCTTATAAAACCCACCAACCACTAACCACAACCCACCAATCACTAGATCTATACGGTGATGGAAAAGCTAGTGAGAAAATAATTAGAAAGTTACTGGAATATTGAGTGAAACAAAACAAAAATAAAATAAAATCTGAGTTTACTAAAAATGTATTAACTTTAATAACAGGCACAGCAATAGCACAAGCAATACCACTTGCAATTACTCCAATTCTTACTAGGATATATACTCCAAATGATTTTGGTTTGTTTGCTTTATTTATTGCTATCGTTACAATATTGTCAGTTATTGCAACAGGAAGATATGAGTTTGCAATACTGCTCCCAAAACAAGACCATGATGCAAAAACAATATTAGCAATATCATGTATTATTACATCGTTAGTAAGCCTATTTTTATTTATTTTAGTTTTTATTTTCAATGACTTATTTACAAATTTTTTAGGAAATCCTGAGATTTCTTTTTGGCTTTATTTTATTCCTTTTGCAATATTTTTAAATGGCATATATCAAAGTCTTATATACTGGTCAAATAGAAAAAAACAATATCGGAGGTTGGCGAATACTAGGATTCTTCAAAGCGGTATCATAGCATCTACAAATCTTGGTGTGGGAATGAGTGGCTTTTCTAATATGGGACTTATTTTCGGACAAATAATTGGTCAGATAGTGGCCACAACTTATCTTATAAAAAAAATAGTTAAAGAAGATAATAAAATTTTTACAAATATTAAGAAACTCCATTTATTTGTATTGTTAAGACGATACAGCAAGTTCCCAAAAGTAGATATACCGGCATCGTTATTCAATGTATCTTCTCATCAGATTATCCATCTGTTTTTTAATACAATATTTAATGCAACTACTGCTGGGTATTTTTATTTAACCCAAAGAATATTAGGGATTCCTGTTTCTATTTTATCATCAGCAATTTTAACAGTCTTTCAAGAACAAGCAGCAAAAGATTTTAAAGAATTTGGTCATGCTAAAGAGATATTTTTAAGTACTTTTAAAAAACTATTTATTTTAATTCTCATTCCTTCTGTAGCCTTTTATATTTATGCTATTGATTTGTTTATATTTGTATTTGGAGAAGAGTGGAAAATAGCCGGAGTTTATGCTCAAATACTTACTCCCATGCTATTTTTGCAGTTTATTGTAGGACCCTTAAGTATAATGCTTTATATTGGAGAAAAACAAGAAGTTAATCTATATATGCAGGCTATATTACTTACATTAGTTATTATTTCTTTTAGTTTAGGTGTTACAGCAGAAAACGTAGTTGTTTACTTATCTCTTTCTTTTTCTTTTTTTTACTTAATACAATTATTTATGGCGTTTAAAGTAGCAGGCTTTTTAAATTTTCAAGGGTTATATCATGATTATGAAGAATAGATTTTTATTATATTCAGTAATATTATATTCAATAATATTATATTTATTTGTTAATATAAAAAATATAAATGAAGGTTCAAGTGGATTAGTTTTACTAGGTATGACTTTATTATTAGGAATTTTACTTATATTATATGAGGCTTATTCTGTAAAAAAGCTATATTGTCAAAAATCATTTTTTCTTTTTATATTATTTATATCATATTTTATATATAGAATAGTATGCGATATGGAGAATATGTATTTTTTAAAAGCTTTTACAGTTTCTACTACAAGTGGTATAGTTTTATTTTATTTTTTAGGCATTATAGTTTCTTTTGTTCTATCTCTTATTAAAGGTCATGTACTGAAAAAAAAAGAATCTTTAAAAATATTTAATATCTTCTTTTTTGCCTTTTCTTTAGTTATTTTAATAGTATTCATAATGACATATTCTTTTTTGTCATCATTTATGTCAGAGAAATTATTTTTAATAACAATATTAAATGGTAATTATCAAAGACCTGGAACATTTTTAAGCATAGCTTTTTTAATCTATTCAGTGTTTTATATGTTGTTTATTGTCTTAAATAATAAATTTAAAAATGAATATAAGCTTCTTGTTTTGTTCTTATCTATTGCTTATATAGGAGCTATTTTAGGAGCTATTTTATTATCTCAAATGATAGCTTCAAATAATGCTTTAGTTACTCTTGTAGGAATGTTATTTTTAACATTAGTTTTTCTTATAAATATTTACTATTTTAAAATAGAGTATTTAATGGAAAATAAAAGAATTATTTTAAAGAATATTTTATTTAACAAAACAACTTTATTCTTATTAATTTCTATAGTAATAGTATTCGTTACTATTATTATTATTTTTGTAGGAATGGTTTTAATATTTGATATAGATTTGTCAAGATTTAGAATTTTTGGATTTGGCGCAGAACAAATTAATTCTATTACTGCAAGAATAGAACTATGGAAAAATTTTACAACACATTTTAAATATAGCCCTTTTTTTGGTAATATGGCAGTAGATAGACTTACCACAGGAGATGGAACTTATGTACATAGTTTTCTTGGTTCTCTTCTTACACACTTGGGGGTAGTCGGTTTTGTTTTATTTTTTTCATATTTATATTTTGCATTTAAAGAGTTATTAAATATTGAAGAAGATTTTATTGAAAATAAATTAATTACTTTATATTTATCATTACTATATCTTGGGATATTTGCCATAGCAATTTTTGGAGTTCATGTAAGTTGGATTCCATTATGGTTTTTATTAGGGATGATATTTCCTGTATTCAAGTTTAAAAATAGAAAGGAAGATATAGTATAAAATGAGAATATTACATTTAACACATACAGATATACTACATGATGCAAGAATCTTAAAAGAAATGCAAGCTATTTCAAAGGCAGATAAAACATATAATGTACATGGTATAGGAGTTATGCTTGATGAGGGCTCTACAGCTACAAATGATAGTATAGGTATAACTGTACATACAGTTGTTTTAAGAGCTAAAAAATGGAGATTTTTGCCTACTGTAGTGCGACACTCTTTAACTCTTTTTGAATTAATGTTTAAAGTGTTTTTCAAGGCATTACGCTTGAAACCTAATATGGTGCACTGTCATGATACTTTTGTACTCCCTCTAGGAGTAGTTCTTAAAATATTTACACGAGCTAAACTTGTATATGATGCACATGAATTAGAATCAAATCGAAATGGACTCACAAAAACCTTAGGAAAAATGACACTTTTTAGTGAGATTTTTTTCTGGAAATTTATAGATCGACTTATAATTGTTAGTCCTTCAATACAAAAATGGTATATAGATAATATAGGTGAAAAAAGATCTGAAATTATTTTAAATACACCCATTTTGGAGAAAGTTAATGAAGGGATAGATAAAAAATACTTAAGAAAGAAGTTTTCAATTCCAGACTCATCTAAAATATTTATATACATTGGAATATTTGGAAGAGGAAGAAGTATTGAAAATTTTTTGAAAGTTTTTAAAGCAGAGGATATAACTTCACATATTGTTTTTTTAGGATACGGAGAGTTAAAAGAAGATTTAGTTAAAATATCAGAAGAGTTTTCAAATATTCATGTGCATGATGCAGTTCCACATGAAAAGGTTTTGGCTGTAGCTAAGAGCGCTGATATAGGACTTTGCTTTATTGAGAATGTCTCTTTGAGCGATTATTATTGTTTACCAAATAAATTATTTGAATATGCGTTTGCAGAAATACCTGTTTTAGCTTCATCTTTTCCAGACATAAAAACAGTAGTAGATAAATACAACCTAGGGAAATGTAGTGATGTAGATTTTCAAAGTATATATAAGGCTACACAAGAATTAGAGATAATGCAAGATTTACTTAAAATCAATGCAAATGATTTATATGATTTAAGTTGGAGTGCTCAAGAAAGAAAATTAATTTTACTATATGAAAGTATAACAAAAGAAATTAAAGAAGGAATCGTAAAATAATGTGCGGAATATTTGGACAAATATCAAAAAATAGAGTTAATAAAGAAAAATTTTATAAAATAGTAAAACATTCAGAACAAAGAGGTGTCGATTCTAGTGGATTGATTTATTATATAAATAATCGATATGAGATTGCACGAGCAGATTATAATATTGAAAAGCTACTTAAAAATACTAACCCTTATGAATCACAAATACTCTTAGGGCATAGCAGACTTATTACTAATGGATTGGGAGACAATCAACCTGTAGTAAGAGAGGATATCTGTGCCATACATAATGGAATAATAGTCAATGAAAAAGAAATTTGGAAACAATTGAATGTTCAGAAAAAGTATACAATAGACTCTGAAGTTATAGTGGCTATTGCAGAGGAACAATTAACAAAGAGTAAAGACATCTCAGAAATACCTAATAAAATACTTGCTCTTTGCAGAGGTGTGGTTGCTTGTGCTTTAGTGATTCCAAAGTTAGGAAAATTACTATTATTTTCAAATAATGGAAGCTTATATGTAGGATATATAGGAGATGACATTTATTTTGCATCTGAAAAATATGCACTTGACGAGATAGAGTGTCAAAATATTAAACAAATCAAAGAAGATAGTTTGATTTTAGATATCCCAATATCAAGTGAAGAATTTGATATAAAAGATAATAATAGTCGTACAGAAAATTTGATCCCTGAATTTCAATACAATAAAATAGAAGAAAAGCTTTTAGAGTTTAAAAAACTAAATATTAAAAGATGTACAAAATGCATATTGCCTGAGACTATGCCATATATAAAGTTCGATGCTAAAGGCGTTTGTAACTATTGTCATAACTATAAATCAAGGAATAAGCCTAAACCAAAAGAAGAGATCTTTAAACTAGTAGAGCCTTATAGGAGAGCAGGGAAAGAACTTGATTGTATTGTTCCTTTTTCTGGTGGTCGAGATAGTTGTTATGGGTTGCATTTAATAGTTAATGAGTTGGAGATGAAACCAGTAACGTATACTTACGATTGGGGAATGGTTACAGACCTAGGTCGTCGTAATATAAGCCAAATGTGCGGAGATATGGGAGTTGAGAATATTACAGTTGCAGCTGATATTTCTCAAAAAAGAAAAAATATAAAGATGAATCTAAAAGCGTGGTTAAAATCACCTCACTTAGGCATGATGGCTATGCTTACTGCTGGAGATAAACATTTTTTCAGATATGTAGAAGATATAAAAAAACAAACAGGCATAAACTTAAATCTTTGGGGAGTAAATCCTCTTGAAGTAACGCACTTTAAAACGGGCTTTTTAGGTATTGCACCAGACTTTGAAGAAAAAAGAGTTTATAGTCATGGAATAATGAAACAGCTTAGATATCATAGTAAGAGATTTAAAGCTATGATGGAAAGTCCAGGTTATTTTAATAGTTCTTTATGGGATACTTTATCTGGAGAGTATTATAGAAGTTTTACAGAAAAACAAGACTATTATCATATCTTTGATTATTGGAGTTGGGATGAAAAAACGATTAATGATACTTTGATAAATCAATACGATTGGGAAACAGCGATAGATACAAGTACTACTTGGCGAATAGGTGATGGAACAGCAGGATTTTATAACTATGTTTACTATACTGTTGCTGGATTTACAGAACACGATACTTTTAGAAGCAATCAAATACGGGAAGGGCAATTAACGCGAGAAAAAGCTTTAGAACTTATAGAGGATGAAAATCAACCGAGATATCAAAATATTAGATGGTATTTAGATACATTAGGATTAGATTTTGAAGAAGTAATTAAAGTTGTTAATTCAATTCCAAAACTATATAAAGAGGTCTAAATGAATATCTGGTGTATATCTAAATATGCAAGCCCACCAAATTATAGTAAAATGCCTGCTCGGCTTTTTGAACTAACTAAAGGGTTTATAAAGCAAGGGTATAATGCAATCTTATTAACATCTGACGCAAATCATTTTTCAATTTATCCACAAACAAAAGAAATTTATAATTTTGAAACTGTAGAAGATGTACCTCTCTGTTGGATAAAAACAAAAAAATATACAAAAACAGCATCAATTGCAAGAATTTTAAGTTGGTTTGATTTTGAGCAAAAACTTTTTAGACTTGATACTAGTAAACTCAATAAACCGGATGTTGTTATTGTTTCTTCTTTATCTATTTTTAGTATTTTATATGGGTACTTTTTAAAAAAGAAATTTAATAGTTTTTTAGTTTTTGAAATTAGGGATATCTGGCCTTTAACCATGACAGAAGAGGCGGGTTTTTCTAAATGGCATCCTATGGTAATGTTAATAGGTTTTATAGAAAAATTTGGGTATAAAAAAGCTGATTTAATTGTTGGAACCATGCCAAAATTGGATGAACATGTCAAAGAAATTTTAGGATATGAAAAGCCATTTTTCTGCGCTCCCATAGGGTTTAATCCTGATAACTACAAAGAACAATCTTTTAAGCAAGAAAAAAATCTTTTTGATGAAGTTTTTCCAAAAGAAAAAACAGTTGTAGGGTATGCTGGAAGCATGGGAATTACAAATGCATTAGAGCCTTTTATAGAGACTATCAAATCATTAAACAAAAATGAAAAACTTCATTTTATGCTTGTGGGTAGTGGAGACTTAAGAGAAAAATTTGAAAAGGAGTTAGAAGGATGCGAAAATGTAACTTTTTTGCCAAGAATAGCGCAAAATGAAGTAAAATATTTTTTGGAAAAATGTGATATTTTGTATCTTTCTACTCAATATTCTAAAGTTTGGGATTATGGGCAGTCAATGAACAAAGTAGTTGAGTATATGCTTGCATCTAAGCCAATTATCGCTTCATATAATGGATATCCATCTATGATAAATGAAGCAAATTGTGGTGTGTTCGTTAAAACAACAAACCCTAAAGAGCTGGAAGAAGCAATTTTTGATATAGATAAGTTAAGTTTTCAAGAAAAAAAGAAACTTGGAGAAAATGGAAGAAAATGGATTTATGAAAACAGAGAATATTCACAATTATCAAAAGAATATATAGAAAAAATTAAAAAAGAAATGAAAAGTATAAGTGCTTAAATTATTTAGGAAAAGTTAAATCTTACAAATCCTTATAGTATTAAATAGGGGATAGAGATGATGACTAGAGGGGAGTTGCTTTGAAGCTAAGACCCCGAAACATCGTGGAGAATGCCATTGGTTAGCATTCCTAGAGTTCGCGGTTCCGAATATTTTTATAAGGATATATGAAATATGATATATGTAATTTTACTTCTCTTGTCGTTTTTTTTAACATACTTCATAAAAAACTACTATATAAAAAAGTCATTAGTGGCTGAGGTGAATGAGCGGAGTTCTCATAGTGTGCCTACTCCTCATGGGGGCGGAATCGCTCTCTCATTAACTTGGTTTGTTGGTTTGTTTTATCTCTACTTTACCCATCAGATAGATCCAACACTTTTTTACGCTTTGCTTGTGGGATCTGCCATAAGTGTGGTTAGTTTTTTTGATGATATTTATGAGTTAAGTCCTAAACTTAGACTCTTAGTTCAGTCTGGTGTTGCAGTTTTTGCTATCTATATTCTTGGCGGACTTGACTCTTTGGAGTTTGGACTCTTTAGTGTAGAAAACCCCATAGTGACAAATCTTTTTGCTTTTTTTCTTATAGTTTGGTTTATAAATCTTACAAATTTTATAGATGGGATAAATGGTTATGTAGGAAGTGAGTTTGTCTTTTTATCTTTGGCTGGGTTGATTTTGTTTGGCGGAGGTCACTTTTTAGTCTTAGCTGTGTCAGTTTTGGGTTTTTTGTTTTGGAACTACAACAGAGCTAAGATCTTCATGGGTGATGTTGGAAGTACCCTTTTAGGCTATAACATAGCTATATTTACACTCTACTATGCAAACATAGAAAGTTCAAACTTGTGGATCTGGATAACACTTTTTGCTCTCTTTTGGTTTGATGCGACTCTCACACTTATAAGAAGAAAGCTAAATGGCGAGAAGTTAAGTCAAGCTCATAAAAAACATGCATATCAGAGACTAACGCAGAGTGGATGGAGCCATTTTAAAGTTACAAACTACTCTATAGGATTGAATATTATCATACTTTTAGCAGTGTTTTTCATACCAAATGTAGCTCTTAGTTTTATACTTTGCTTAGCTCTTTTGTATGGAGCTATGAAGTTAGTAGATCTAAGAAAGAAGTTTGAATAATAAGATAACTGCTATAGCAAGAAAAAATAATCTAAAAAAAGTTCTTAAAAGAGATAAAAGTAGTGGGTTAGTATTTAGCTTTTAGAGAGTCTATAGTACAATACTGTATTACAAAAATACAAAAGGATTTTTTATGGTAGCAACTGTCCGTCTTGATGATATTTTACAAAACAAACTAAACACTTTAGCAAAGACACTAAATAAGAAAAAAAGTGATGTTATTCGCGAGGCGATAGAGCACTATGCCAAAAGTGTCGAGAAAAGCAAAAAAAACAGAATATTAAAAGCTGTGGAAAAAACAAAAAATGCAGATAAAGATGAGTATGAAAATTTTGAAGGAACCTTAAGCGATGGTTTGTAGAGGCGAAATTTGGCTCACCAATCTTAATCCAATCAAAAAAAACAATGAGATGGGCAAGATCCGTCCCGTCCTTATTTTTCAAAATGATGCACTAAATCATAGCGAGTACCCGACAACTATCATAATCCCGCTCACTACTTCTCTCATAGATGATGCAGAACCTATTCGTATGAGAGTTGAAAAGAGAGAAAAATTGTTGGAAGATTCTGATCTAGTTATTACGCAAATACGCTCAGTCGATAATGGTAGGTTTGTAGAAAAATTGGCATCTCTTAGCGCAGATGAGATGAAAAAAGCTAGAGAATTTTTGAATGAGATTATATAGTGATTTAGATGCTGTATGGTAAAATGACAAAATTGAAGATAAACTTTAGGAGATACATTCATGATTGACTATTTGCGCATACAAAAAGACTGTTTTTGGGATATAAATATCTCTAGAGAAGATTTAGAGGCTATCTTGAGTGGCAATGATGAGAGAAAAAAGAGTATGCTTTTTGAAAAAATTCTTTTAAATAGCACTAGAATCTTTATAGATTTAAAAATCTTCAAAATTGAGGAACTGGCAGAGCTTTTAGAAAACTATAAAATACCACAATTTAATTCAGAACATGCTTTTAGAAGAAAAAATATGGCGGAAGTTTACTTTTTGGATAAACCTTTGTTAATAGATGAGTTAAAATGGATAGCATAAACTATAAAAAATTATATGATCTTCAAAAAAAGTTTCAGCTTACTGTAGAAGTAGAAACTAAAGACTTCACTCGATTTAAAGTCGATAATCTGCTTCAAGTTGATTTTGTTAATGATGTTTCATTTAGATATAAAGATACCATAGTTGATGAGATTAATTGTCTATCTTTACATGTACACTAACAAGCTACAAGTTTAATATCAGCGATAAAAAGAGAGACAAAATGACACTAACAACAAACAAAAAAACAACTTTACTTATACTTTTTGCATTTGCTTTTAGTATAGTAGTACGGCTTATTTGGGTGGAGCAGTTTAGCTCTGAGGAGCAGTTTAAGTTCAATGGTGAGTTTATGATAAACACCAATGATGGTTATTACTATGCGGAGGGTGCTAGAGATATCTTAGCAGGTGTTACTAAAAACACTAATGATCTCTCTCCATTTGAAAATGCTACAAGTGTTTTTACAGCTTTAATTGTAAAGATCTTACCATTTTCATTTGAGACAGTAATCTTTTACATGCCTGCTTTTTTTGCTTCGCTCTTAGTCATCCCCATCATTTTAATAGCAAGAGAGTTTGATAGGCTTGAAGTTGGTTTTATCGCGGCACTTGTAGCAAGTGTTGCATGGAGTTACTATAACCGCACGATGGTTGGTTACTTTGATACTGATTTTTTAAATATAGTTTTTCCAACTGTTTTGCTTTGGTCGCTCATTTGGGCTCTTAAGACAAATGAAGATAAATATCTTCTCATCGCAGCTCTTGATAGTATAGCTTACAGATGGTGGTACCCACAAAGTTATTCACTAGAGTTTGCTTTTATAGCACTTATAGCTATATATGTAGTTTATCAATACATAAAAAAGCAAGACTTCCAAACAAACCTATTGCTTATCTCATTTATGCTTTTTGCTATGGTAAATCTTGATGGATTTGTTCGCTTGTCAGTGGTTGTAGCTTTTTATATTTTGCTTAAAACTAAGAGAGATCTAGTGTTTAGATATCTCTACTACATCTTTGCAGTTGCATTAATTCTTTTTTTTGTGACGGGTGGATTTGATCCTATCTGGGGCAAACTAAAGGGTTATGTTTTTAGAGATGCACTCGATAGTGGCGCGGAAGGTTTAGGGCTTCACTTTTTTACGGTTATGCAGACAGTGCGAGAGGCTGGGAAGATCCCATTTGAGATGTTTGCAAATCGAATAAGTGGACATACTCTTACTCTCCTTGCATCTATGCTTGGTTATGTATGGTTTGTTTATAGACATCCTGTAATGCTTTTAGCTCTTCCTATGGTTGGACTTGGGTTTTTAGCTTATGGAATACCTGGACTTTTTGATGGTGGTGGACTAAGATTTACTATATATGCAGTCCCTGTTATGGCTTTGGGTTTAGGGTTTATTATCTATGAGATCTCTAAGTGGCTCTCAACTAAGTTTATAAATGACAAAGTGGCTCAGATCTCAAAGTATGTTTTTATGACACTATTTACTCTTGGGGCACTCTATCCAAACATTGCCCATGTTATAGGATATAAAGTTCCTACAGTTTTTACTCAAGATGAGGTGAAATTACTAGATAAACTTCATGAAATTGCAGATCGAGAAGACTATGTTGTAGCGTGGTGGGATTATGGTTATCCTATCCGTTATTATAGTGATGTAAAGACTCTTATAGACGGTGGAAAGCATAGTGGATCTGTAAACTTTCCTGTGAGCTTTATACTAAACTCTCCACAAGATCCAGCGGCAAAGATGGCACGACTAGATGTTGAATATACTGAGAAAAGATTTAGTGTAAATGAAGCCAACAAAGGTTTAGATGTAAATCATACTAACTATGTAGAGTTTGCAAGTAGCAATATCGAACAAATGACACTAGACTATAAGTACAATAACACAAATGACTTTTTAAACTCTCTAAATGAAGAGATAGAACTACCTGCTAAAACTAGAGATGTTTACCTTTACTTGCCAAACAGAATGGTGGGCATAGTCCCAACAATAACGCTTTTTTCAAACTTAGATCTTATGAGTGGAAAGAAAAGAGCTCAACCATTTTTTTACATTTCAGGTACTGTACAAGAGACGCAAGAGAGTGTTGAGCTTGGTAATGGTGTTCGCATCATTAAAAAAATGGGACAAGTACAGATTGGTAATGATATATTGACTATGAATAGTTTTATAGTAACTGAATATGATGCTAATGGAGTGCTAAGAAAAAATGTCCAAGTTATAGATAAAGATAGTCCAGTAAGTGTTATATTTATGAAAAATTACAACCAGTTTTTAGTCTTAGATAAAAATATGCTCAACTCAACATATATACAACTCTTTGTGCTAGAAAACTATGACGAAACACTTTATGAACCAGTTATACTTAACCCAATGGCTAAGATATTTAAACTAAAGATCTAGGTCATATGTGCTTTTTAAATTAAACATACTTAGATATACTTCTAACGATTTATAGGACAAGAGCCTATATTTCAATAAGGAAAATCGATGACTAAAGAGTATATATTTACCTCAGAGTCTGTAACAGAAGGGCACCCTGATAAGATGGCAGATCAGATTAGTGATGCAATTTTGGATTATATTATTGAGCAGGATACTTCCGCACGAGTGGCGTGTGAAACACTAGTATCTAATGGTTTTTGTGTAATCGCAGGCGAACTAAAAACAACGGCTTATGCACCAATGCAAGAGATAGCAAGAAAGGTTATTCAAGAGATTGGTTATACAGATGCGACCTATGGATTTGACTATAGATCTGCAGCGGTTTTAAATACTATAGGTGAACAATCTCCGGATATAAATCAAGGTGTAGATCTTGCAGATGGCGAAATTGGGGCGGGCGATCAAGGGTTAATGTTTGGATATGCTTGTAGTGAAACACCAGTTTTGATGCCTCTTCCTATCTACTTAGCACATCTTATTACACGAAGATTAACAGAAGTTAGAAAAGAGTGTATAGTTCCATATCTTCGCCCAGACGGAAAAGCGCAGATAAGCGTTAAATATGTTGGGGATAAACCTGTCTCAGTTGATACTATAGTTATCTCAACTCAACACGCTCCAGATGTGTCTCAAGAGCAGATTAGAAAAGATATGATAAGCGAAGTTATAGAGCATGTTATACCAAAAGAGATGATGAGTGAAGCTACTAAGATACATATAAATCCTACAGGAAAATTTGTAATAGGTGGTCCACAAGGCGATGCAGGACTGACTGGCAGAAAAATCATAGTAGATACTTATGGTGGAAGTTGTCCGCATGGCGGTGGAGCCTTTAGTGGGAAAGATCCTACAAAAGTAGATAGAAGTGCTGCTTATGCCGCTAGATGGGTGGCAAAAAACTTAGTGGCATCTGGTGCTTGTACGAGAGCAACTATACAGATATCTTACGCTATTGGAATAGCTAAACCTACTTCAATACTTGTAGATACACACTCAACTGGTGTGGTTGATGAAGAGATGATAGAGCGTTGCGTAAAAGAACTTTTTGACCTTTCTCCAAAAGCTATCATAGAATCTTTAGATCTACTTCGTCCGATTTATAGAAAAACAGCTTCATATGGTCACTTTGGAAGAGAAGAAGATGGCTTTACATGGGAGCTAACAAACAGAGTGGATGAGATTAAAAGGTATTTAGATATTTAAAGATATGTTTTAGCTATCTTTAAAAATCTTGTGATAAACTTACTTCGAAAATTAAAACTAGGAGAATTTTATGGCAGTTATTATTAATGACACTTGTATCAATTGTGGTGCTTGTATAGATGAATGTCCAGTAGAAGCTATCGTTGATGAAGATGATAACCCATCAGGTGAAGAAATTTACTATGTATATGGTAACAAATGTGTAGAGTGTGTTTCTCATCACGATGAGCCAGCTTGTGCTACTGCTTGTCCAACTGAGGGCTGTATCACTTGGGATGCTATCGGTGAGAGTCCTGCGCATCGTGAAGACGTCACAGATGAGCAACGCTCAAACCATGAGAATGTTATAGATTAATTCTCCACTTAAAATATTTTGCAAGGTGCAGATTTTGCACTTTGTAAACTCTTCATTTTTTGCAAATCTTACAATTTAAACAACAATCAGATATTTTTTAGATATAATTCCACTCTAATTTTATGAATATATAGGAGATTTGATGGAGCGTACACTATCAATAATAAAACCAGATGCCGTTGCTAAAGGCGTAATAGGTAAGATTTTAGATCGTTTTGAGAGCAATGGTCTTAAAGTTGCAGCAACTAGAAAGATTCAACTATCACGCGCTGATGCTGAAGCTTTTTATGCTGTTCATTCAGAGAGACCTTTCTTTAATGACTTAGTTGATTTTATGATCAGCGGCCCAGTTGTTGTAAGTGTTTTAGAGGGTGAAAATGCAATGCAAAAAAACCGTGATCTTATGGGTGCTACTAACCCTAAAGAAGCAGAAATAGGTACTATTCGTGCAGATTTCGCTGAAAATATAGATGCAAATGCAGTTCATGGAAGTGATTCTGCTGAAAATGCAGCTGTAGAGATCGCTTTCTTTTTTTCTGAGAGAGAAATTTCATAAATTCACAAAAAGACTTATTTTATGAAGATTAAACTTATAAAAATAGGTAAGACACCAATAGACTTTGAAGTCAAATCTGATGAAATAACATTTAAAGGTTATTTAGAGTATGATTCAGGCAAATTGATTTTGCTAAGAGCAAATTTAAGTGGATTTACATTGTGTGAATGTAGTCGGTGCGGTGAAGAGTTTAAACTAAAAGTAGATGAAAAGATAGAATTTTTTATTTGCGATGGTGTTTTTGACTCAGATGCAAGCATGGACTTAGATGTTGTTGAGTCTTTTGACTCTACAGCAGATTTAGATGAGCTTTTAATCTCCGAACTTGAGCTTATAAAAAGCGACTATCATAGTTGCGAAAATTGTAAAACAGAGTAATCTATAAGAAGTAAAAGGGACTTGTTCCTTTTACGGACAAATAGGATGAAGGTTTTCCTTCATTTTATTTATGAAATAAATCAAATTAAAGGAAAATAATATGGCAGTACCTAAGAGAAGAGTGTCTCACTCACGTTCAGCAAAAAGAAGAACTCACTACAAGATTTCTTTAGCTCGCCCAGTTAAAGATAAAGATGGAACTTACAAACTTCCTCACCATATCAACCCAACTACTGGTGAGTATAAATAGTCGATGATAAAGATTGCAATTGATGCAATGGGAGGGGACTTCGGTCCCGAACCAATTGTTAAAGGTGCTATGTTAGCACTAAAGAGAAAGCTGTTTGTGCCAATATTTGTTGGCAATAAAGATGAAATTTTAGCTCTGTTACCAAAGCGTTATAGAGCTAAAGTTTCTATAGTTGAAGCAAGCGATGTTATCTCAATGTCTGATGCCGCAACAGATGCAGTAAAGAAAAAAGAGAGCAGTATATATAAAGCCATAGAGCTTGTAAGAACTGGCGAGGCACATGGCGTGGTCTCAGCTGGACATAGTGGAGCTACTATGACTCTTGCAACTCTTCGATTAGGTCGCCTTGATGGTGTTGCTCGTCCTGCACTTGCAACTCTTATGCCAACTAAATCAGGTCGCCGTTCAATTTTACTAGATGCTGGAGCAAATGTTGATTCTAAAGCTATTCACATAGCTCAGTTTGCTATTATGGGCGGATGTTACGCAGAAGATTTGCTTAAAATTCCAAACCCAAGTATTGGAATATTGGCAAATGGAGAAGAGGCTTCAAAAGGTAATGAGATTACAAAAGCGGCTTTTAAAATCTTAGAAGGATATAAGGGCTTTAAGGGAAATGTAGAAGGCACAGATATCTTCAATGGAACTTGCGATGTTATCGCATGTGATGGTTTTATAGGCAACTTAGTCTTAAAAGCTAGTGAAGGTGTTGCCGCTACAATTAGTCAGCTTATCAAAGATTACATAAGAAAATCTCCTGTAGCTATTACTGGTGCTCTTTTAATGAGAAAAGTTTTTAAACTTCTTAAAAAACAGATTGATTATGCTGAAATTGGTGGTGCTCCGCTAATTGGGATAAAAGGTTGTGCTATTGTTAGCCATGGAAAAAGTAACTCCAAAGCTATAGAAAATGCTATATATCAAGCTATAAACTATGTAGATACTGGTGTAAATGAGCATATCATCACACGACTCAAAGAGTTAAAAAATAAGGAAGTTTAATGGCATATGCTGCATTTAGATCTATTGGGGCCTACGCTCCTGCTGATATACTTACTAATGAAGACTTATCAAAAATGGTTGATACCACTGATGAGTGGATTACCAAAAGAACAGGTATCAAAGAGCGTCGTATTGCAGCAAAGGGTCAAACTACAAGTGACATGGGAGTAGAAGCTGCCTCTTTAGCAATAGAGAGAAGTGGTATAGCTAAAGAAGATATCGACATGGTGATCTGTGCTACTATTTCGCCTGATTATTTCTGTATGCCATCAACTGCTACTATCATTTCAAATAAACTTGGACTTAATAATGTTACAGCTTTTGATATCTCGGCAGCTTGCACAGGTTTTGTTTATATTCTCTCAATCGCCAAAGCATTTATAGAATCTGGAATGAAGAAAAATGTTCTTATCATCGGTGCTGAGAAGTTATCTGCTATAACTGACTACAGTGATAGAGGTACTTGTATCCTTTTTGGAGATGGTGCTGGTGCTGCTATTATTAGTGCAACTGATGATAAAAGTGAAGCTATTATAGATATTCACACAGCAGCTGATGGTACATATGCAGATCTACTTATGACTCCAAATGGTGGGAGTGGTTCGATCCACGACTCACTTGACCAAGAAGCTAATAGTTGTTTTATGCAGATGAAGGGAAATGAAACTTTTAAAGTAGCAGTTCGTACCCTTACAAAAGATGTTATAGACATACTAGAGCAAAACAAGATACAGAGCCAAGACATAACTCACTTTGTACCACATCAAGCAAATTATCGCATCATAAAAGCTGTAGGCGATGCTCTAAAGTTAAAAGATGAGCAGGTTGTTATGACAGTTGAAAAATATGGAAACACTTCAGGTGCATCCATTCCTATGGCTATTAATGATATTTATGAGCAAGGAAAGTTAAAGAGTGGAGATCTGATGTTACTTGACGCTTTTGGCGGAGGCTTAACATGGGGAAGTGCTCTAGTTCCTTTTTCACCAATAAAATAATTTTTCAGAAATAAAATAACACTTTTGCATGATTTTGGCGATGTAAGATAACTTCTCTCGTTCCCATCGTCCTCGATGTGAATGCATATAAGTATATTTTCTACTTCAATCCATTATTATATTTGTTTTATTTATCTGCATTCCACCTCAGGAGAGGATGGAACGAGAGAAATCTTAAACTTTATAGAACTTTTCAAAACCTAAGAGACCCTGAATCAAGTTCAGGGTGACGAGTTGGGAAGTTCAGGACGATGAGTTGGTGCTTATGGTGACGAGTTGATATTTCCGTCATTGCGGGCTTGACCCGCAATCTCATCAAAGCTTAAGTTTTTTCTCAAGCCTCCTAAAAAACTCTTTCTCGTTAGGCAATTCTATAGTTGCCTCTCTTAACTTTTCTCCCCACATAGGATTTGGAAAGTGTGAATCATCTTCAAATCTCGCCATTACATGGATATGAACTCTGGGTAGCATATTTGCAAATGAAGCCATATTGATTTTTGTAGGCTTGTAGTAACTCTTCATTTCATCCTCTACGATATCGTATATATCCCAAAGTCTTACTCTTAACTCTTTTGGCAAGTCTCCTAACTCTTTGTATGGTTCTTTTGTAAAGATTTTTAGCCATGGGATTTGACTTTCTTCTTGTTGTATGTATATATCTTTGTCTTCATAGATTATATTTTGCATTAGTTGTCCTATATATTTTTTAAGCTTGCATTATACTCTATTGTTTGACGCTTTCGTTACTTGAATAATGTTTCTGTAATTTGCTTGACATCTCCGTAATTATGAGCTTAACAACTCCGTCATTGCGGGCTTAATATTTTCGTCATTACGGGCTTGATATTTTCGTCATTGTGGGCTTGATATTTTCGTCATTGTGGGCTTGACCCGCAATCTCATTATGTTTTTAAAACCTCAAGAGACCCTGAATCAAGTTCAGGGTGACGGGTTGGGAGTTTAGGACGACGAGTTGGGAGTTTATCTCGCTCTGCTTGAACGGTTTTTGTCACGACTTGCAGTACCACGATATCCACCTGAACGGTTTCTATCTGATTGACCTGCAGGACGACTGCTGTTAGAACGGAATGATCCGCCTCTTGAGCGACCACCTTTTCCTCTTGAGTCATTTCTTTGAGAAGCTCTTGCAAGAATTGCTTCCATTTTATCAGCTGGGATACCAATGCTGTTTGGTCCCTTAATATCTTGTTGATCTAGTAGCATAGAGATAAGTTTATAAGCCATTTGCTCTTCATCTATATCTTCTCTAAGTTTGTCTAGAACTTTATGTGCTTCATCGTAGATCTTATGATCTTCTACTTTTTTAACAAGATTGTCAATAGTAGTGCTTCTTAAGTCAGTTTTACTTGGTACATATGCATGTGCCATTGAAGTTCCAACTTTTTGCTTGATGCGTTGAAGCTCTTTAAACTCTAGTGGAGTTAGAAGTGTGATAGCTTTACCCTTAGTTCCAGCACGACCAGTTCTACCAATACGGTGAACATAAGACTCTGGATCAAAAGGAATATGGTAGTTAAAAACATGAGAGATGTTGTTAACATGGATACCACGAGCAGCTACATCGGTTGCCACTAGAACTTTTACAGAGTTTGATTTAAAACCCTTGATAACAGTCTCACGTTGACGTTGCTCCATATCTCCATGAAGTCCATTTGCTAGGTAACCAGCGTTTGAGAGAACATTTGATAGTCTATCAACTTCGCTCTTTGTTCTACAAAATACAACTGACTTTGTAGTCTCTTCTGAATCCATAAGACGGATGATCGCATCATCTCTCTCAGACTCTTCTATAACATAATAAAGTTGTTCTATATCTGTGTTTGTAGTTTCACCTTGAGTGATAGAGATAAACTCAGGGTTGTCTAGAATTCTCTGAGCTAGAAGCTTTATAGGCTTTGGCATTGTTGCTGAGAATAGTAGAGTTTGACGATTTGTTGGAAGATAAGAGAATATCTCATTGATGTCATCTAAAAATCCCATATCTAGCATCTCATCTGCTTCATCTAAAACAACTATGCTAGGTGTAAAATCTTTTACTAGGTTTTTCTTGAGTATGTCTAAGAGACGTCCTGGAGTAGCAACAACTACGCTTGCACCTCTCTCTATTAGGTCAATTTGACGTTTATATGAGCTTCCGCCATAAACTGTAACAGTTTTAGCATTTATTGTTCTACCGTATTTGAAAAGTTCATCACTTACTTGAGTAGCAAGTTCTCTTGTTGGAGTGATAACTAGTATCTCAACTCCAGCTTTTGGATCTATGTTGTTTAGTGCAGGAAGTCCAAAGGCTGCAGTTTTACCTGTTCCAGTGTGAGCTTGACCAACAATGTCGCGACCTTGTAGTATAAATGGGATTGCTGCGACTTGGATAGGGCTTGGTACTGTAAAACCAGCTTCTTTTACGCTTCTAAGTATGTCTTTGTTTAAACCTAAGTCATCAAATGTGATTAGGTTCTCCTTTGCGGGTACGTTTAGTTCTGTTTGTGCATGTTCTTGCA
Organism: Sulfurimonas sp.; assembly: GCF_023228785.1. GTDB lineage: Bacteria > Campylobacterota > Campylobacteria > Campylobacterales > Sulfurimonadaceae > Sulfurimonas. The sequence goes on along the minus strand of NZ_JALOAN010000009.1, from coordinate 50,595 downwards.
TCATTATCCTTGTAATTAAGGAGATGATACAATTTTGCCAAACGCAAAGCACCTTCCCCTTAAACTATTTGGCGGATTATATCCAAGTTAAACAAAATTTAGCTTGAAGTTGATTAGATGTTTGATAGTTTAAGCTTGTATTGTGTAAAAAGGTCTAAAAATATTTTGAATCTCTCGAAAAATTAATTTTTTGCAGCATTGGAGTAGACAACACTGCGGTTTCTTCCAGCATTTTTAGCCTCATAGAGTGCTTTGTCTGCTCTTTGGAGGATTGAGCGTACATCTTTGTCATCTTCTTTTCTTGATGATATTCCTATACTTACGCTATATTTTATAATATTTCCATCAATATTTAATTCAGAATCAAAGATCTCTTGGCGAAATCTCTCAGCAAATATAAAAGCACCCTTTGAATCAGTCTCTCTTAACATTACTACAAACTCTTCACCGCCAACTCTAGCAACGATATCTAAGCTTCTTGCCATCTTTAGGCATATAGCGGAGAAGTGTTTAAGAACTTCATCTCCAGCGTCATGTCCATAGGTATCGTTTATGTTCTTAAAATGATCTATGTCTAACATCAAAAAACTCAACTCACTCTTGTATCGATTTGAACGCTCAAGCTCTTCTTGGGATAATTCATCAAATTTACGACGATTTATCGCTCCTGTAAGTGGATCTATATACGCCATCTCTTGAAGCTCAACATTTTGTTTTTGATGAGTTTGGATCTCTAACTCTTTTTTGCTTAGATATAGTTGGGTGTATATATCGCCTTTTAGAAGTTTTTGCCTAGTTGTCTCATATGCATCGTACATAAAAGCCAACTCATCTCTGTTTATATTTATAGGAGAGAGTCTAAGGGATCTTCCTCCTTTAGCTAAATCTTTCATGGCATCTGTGAGTTGATGGATCTGGTATTTTGTACTTGTTCTAAAAGTGTATAGCATAGAGAGTGTAACTATTAAGATTGTCGTAGCAAAAGATAACCATAAAAGAAGATGAATTACAGAATCGTCTATGCTCGCATCTACTAAAGAGTCTATTTTAAACAGAAGGCTATCTTCAAAAATTTTTATCTCATCTATCAGATCTGTCATGGAATCAAACCAGACTTGTGAGTTAAGAGAGTCAAATTTTCTTAAATAAATACTCTCTTTATATTCATCTACTTTTTTTGCTATATCTGAAATCATTATAGAATTGTAAGCATTTTTTTGTGACTTAGATGCACTCTGTTTAAATGTTTCAAAAAAAGCCTCTTGAGTTCCTTCTAGGGTTGCAAAGTCTATAAATTCTTCAAGTAAACCATCTTTGTTTTCTATAAGCATTGTTGCATAAGCTCTTTGTTTTCCTAAAGATTCTTTTAGATGTTGTAAGGAAGAGAGAGTAGTAATGTTAGAAGAGATCTCTCTATCGTAGTTTAAAAAGGCTATTTTTGGAGTGATATTTAGTATGTTTTTTATAATTTTTGTATAAGACTTTATCGCCTCGGCTTGAGTAATGGTTTTTGCATCTATCTTATCTCTAAGCTCTTTTAGTGATGAATGATCCATCTGGAATGTTTTTATATATGGCTGTATCACGTCAATACGCTTGATACTTGCTAAATTAACTTCTTCTAAAAATTTTTTTGCTGAGATATCAAGAGTATGTCTTTGTTCTTTTAGAGAGTCTTTAAATTTACCATCTATACAAGTGATATCCCCACTACTTAAACCTCTTTCTATCTGCATATCGTGAACAACTCTGTCTACATTTGATACTATTTTCGTGATAGAAGATGTTTTTTTCATATTTATATATGTTGTAAGGTTGTTAAAAAGTATAATAGTCCCAAAAAGTAGCATTCCAAGTAGAGGAATGATGGCTGAGAGAAAGATTCTCTTTGTAAAGCTAAAATTTTCTATAGTTTTTTTTGTTATTTGTGAAATAAAATTCTTTTTTTTATTCTTTTTTTGTTCTGTAAGTCCACATTTTTCAAAAAGACCAATAGTTGGGATATCTTCTTCTATGATGTGGTTAAAAAGCCAGTCTGTTAGAAAGTAGCTTACTTCTTGTGCCATAGCACTGTTTTTTGCATTGGCTAGTTTAGCTTTTAATTCAGGGACTTTTTTAGCAAACTCTCTATGTTGAGCGATATGTTCTTTTATATGTAAGCAGTTACATTTTGCTAGTAGAAGCTCTTCTCTGTGAAAATGCTCTATAACATACTTCTCTAGGTCTTGAAAGGTCTTATCTATAATCTCTTGAGCATTGCCATCTCTTATAGCATCTGAGAGTCTGTTGATAATATTTAGGAGTTGTTTATGGTCATCATCAATGGATTTTACGCCAAGACTTAGACCTTCATGCCATTTGATCATAAAAATGATTTTAGCATAAAAAATGACATTTTGCCTTGTAATGAGACAATACAAATACAAATACTGTATAATTTACTCAATTGAAATTTAGGATTTTAAGATGGATCTATATTTAGCCCTGTTGCTTATTTGTGGTGTTATAATAGTCGTATTGCTATATCTTTATATCTCAACTCTTCAAGCTAAAAATGACTTGAGAATGAGATATGCAATCTTAAATAACAAGTATGACGAAAATATAAAATCTCATTATGAAAAGATAGAGATGCTCCAAAGTGCAAAAGAAGAACTCTCAAAAGAGTTTAGACTCTTAGCAAATGAGATCTTTGAGACAAAATCAAAGAGCTTTAATCATACTCATAAAGAGCATTTTGAGATGTTACTTCGTCCATTTCGTGAACAGATAGCAAACTTCTCAAACCAATCAAAAGAGCAGTTTACTTATGAGACAAAAGAGAGACATCTTTTAAAAGATGAGTTAGTAAGATTAAAAGAGATGAACGCACAACTCTCACAAGATGCACTAAATCTTACAAGTGCACTAAAGGGTGAGAATAAGACTCAAGGAAACTGGGGTGAAATAATCTTAGCTAGAATCTTAGAAGAATCAGGTTTAAGAGAAGGAATAGAGTATAAAACACAAGTGAGTCTAAAATCTGATGAGGGCAGGAGTTATCGTCCAGACGTAGTCATTCATATGCCACAAAAAAGAGATATTATCATAGACTCTAAAGTCTCTCTTGTAGCTTATGAGAGGTTTATAAAAGAGAGTGATGAGAAGTTAAAAAGTCTTGCACTTAGGGAACATTTAAGCTCAATAAATACACATATAAAAGAGTTAAGTGCTAAAAAATATGACGCACTTGAAGGTGTAAACACACTCGACTTCACACTTTTATTTATGCCAATAGAGGGAGCTTTTCACTTGGCTTTAGATGGAGATGGAGAGTTTTTTAAGCGAGCTTATGATAGTAATATCTTAGTAGTCTCACCATCTACTCTTTTAGTGACACTTAGAACCATTGAGCATATTTGGCGGACTAAAAATCAAGAAGATCACGCCCAAAAGATAGTGAGTGAAGCTGAGGCAATGTATGAAAAACTTGTGTTGTTTGTAGATGAGATGCTAAAGGTTAAAGAGCATCTAGTAAAAGCTCAAGACTCTTATGATATCTCTATGAAGAGATTAAAGAGTGGTAAAGGAAATATCATAAAGCGAGCTGAGAATCTTGTAGAGTTAGGTTTGAAGCCAAAAAAAGAATTAAGCATAATAAGTGAAGAGTAAAAATGAAAATAAATGAAAAAAGAGTAATCTCGTACCTTATAGTACTAGTGCCATTAGCCTTAGTTTTAACGGCTAGTTTTTTTATAACTACCTTTTATATAGAAAAAGTTAATGCCTACTTTAAAAAGGTAAAAGAGATCTCAATAGCTGAGCATATAGAGTCTAAAAAAGCAAAGAGTGAGATCTGGGTTGATCAGTTAAACCTTCTTTTTGATTATAAGAACAACCGTTTAGTTGATGGCATAAAAATAGAGTTAAAACAGAGTGTAGATCTCGCTTATGATAGTGCAAGATATATATATGAGAAGTACAATAGTAAAAGATTTACAAAAGAGATAAAACAGAGAGTAATAGATTCTCAGATGGCATTTAATACAAGCAAAAACCCAGTTTTTCTTACGAGTTTCACAGGAGAAAATATTCTTTCTAGAAGTCTAAACTTACCTCAAAAAAATATTATAGCTTATGAAGATGCAAATCATAGAGCTGTTATATTAGAAGAGATCCAAAAGGTTAGAAAAAATCAAGAGGGATTTATAGAGAGTGATTTTTATGAAAAAGGCCAAAGCTATATAACTTATGTTAAAAACCTAAATATTCATAATTACTACATAGGATCATCAATAAATGTTGAGAGACAAAGAGATGCTCTAAAGTTTGAACTTTTAGAGATGCTTAAGAGTATACCTATGGATAGAGCAGATTTTATGGGTTTATATGAATCTAAAGATCCTATATTTATATCTAAAAAAATGTCATCATTTTTAGGAGATAATTCACTTGAACTTATATCTAAAAACCTCTCAAAAGAGCCAAAATGGTATAAAGATACGCTAGATGATTTTTACTACTATTCTAAGTATTATGAGCCACTTGATTGGCACTTAGTTTATGGTTTTGAGACATCTAAGATGAGTAAAAAAGAGTTAGAAAAACAAAATCAATTAGAGCAGATATTAGATAATGAGTTAGAATTTATACTAAGTGCATCAGCGGCTATTGTTATCTTTGTAGTTGTTCTTTCGTTACTTCTCTCAAGAAAAATTAACCGTATATTTTTAGAGTATCAAGATGAAGTCCAAGTAAGAGCTGATGAATTAGAGAGTCTAAATGAATCGCTAGAACAAAGAGTCGTTGATGGACTCAGAGATCAAAGACAAAAAGATAAGATGCTAATCCAGCAGTCAAAAATGGCAGAAATGGGAGATATGTTAAGTATGATAGCTCATCAATGGAGACAACCACTAAATCAGATGTCATACTTGTTTATGAACATCGGTTCTGCTTATGAGTATAAAGAGTTAACAAAAGAGTATCTTGATGATAAGTTAGTTGAGGCAAATAGTATCTTAGAGTTTATGTCTGTAACTATAGATGACTTTAGAAACTACTTTAGACCAGATAAATCAAAAGAGTTTGTGCTTGTTAGCGATGTGGTAAATACAAGTGTGGCTTTAATGCAAAAGTCCTTAGAACTTAGTGGTGTAGAGATTGAACTAGATGCACAAGGACGAGATCTGACTCATATATATAAAAATGAGTTTATTCAAGTTATGCTAAATCTTATCAAAAATGCAAAAGATATTTTGGTGGATAAAGAGATAAAAAATCCTAAAATTATCATCAAAACAAGATGTCAAAAAGAGAGACTCATAGTTGAAGTTTGTGATAATGCTGGAGGAGTTGAGGAGGCTATAAAAGAGAAGATCTTTGAGCCATACTTTTCTACAAAAGATAAACATAACGGAACGGGACTAGGATTATACATGTCAAAGATGATTATAGAAGAGCATTTGGGTGGAAGTTTGAGTGTTCATAACCATGAAGATGGAGCTTGTTTTAGGATTGAGATATAGTTTTATATCTTAACACTCTTGTAATAGAAATTTATGTAGAATGCATGCATTATGAAAAAGATTAGAAATAAAGTTTTAACTCTGTTGCTTTTAACATTTGCTTTTTTTGTCGTGCATGATTATGTTGTAGAAGATGTAAATCAAGATGCCATTTATGAGCTTAGCTATAAAGCTTTTGACAAAGCAGATATGCAAGATAAGATCCATGAATCCATCCATAATATCTTTACTTTTAATCTCGAAGAAGCATCAACTAAAGATGTTAAACTCTTAGATGTAGCACCTTGTAGCATCACATACAGCCTAAGTTCAAATGTAAATCCAGTTCCACAAAGACCTCCACTCTCATAGATTTTTTTTAAAAACAAAATTTTAAACAAAGGTCAAACTATGAAAATAAAACTATTTTTACCACTTTTTATATCTACAGCTCTCTTTGGGCAAAATCTAAGCGAGATCTTAGAAGCTGCAAGTATGAGCAAAAGAGTAATATCAATAAAAGAGCAATCAAAATCAGAGATAGCTCAAACAAAACTTCTAAACACTTACGATGCACCATACTTAGGGCTTAGTATATCTCATGCAGATGAGACTGGTGATAAAGGAGAAGAGTATGCAGTTGGCATCTCTCAAGAGCTAAACCATCCCTTTGCAAATAAAAGTAAAACAGTAGATGCAAAGACTAAAGCCATAGAGCTAGGTGTGTCTCACACCCTTGATATGTTGAGTCTTGATATAGCAAAAACATATCATCAAGCTTGTATCTCAAAAGATATGAGTAAGTCATTACAAAGACTATACGATGAACAAAATGAAGGCTTTTTAAAGTTACAAAGAGCCTACGTTCTTGGTGAGATCTCAAAAAAAGAGCTACTCTTTAATAAGTTAGATCTAGCAACTACAAAGCGAAGTGTTACAACTTACAAAAGAGCTTATATGACAGATCTATCAAGCCTTAACGAGGCGATTGATAATCTTGAGATCACAGATCTAGAGTGTAATGATTTGGCGAAAATCACAAAAACAATAGAACTAAAACAAGTCCAAGATCATGCTCTTATAAAAGAGATCTCTTACGAGCAAAGTGCAACAAAGTCTTCTTACAATGTTTATAACTCTAGCTTTAGTTCCATCGGCTACGAGCTGCTTTATGAAAAAGAGCTAGATACAGAGCGTTATACATTTGGAGTGAGTCTTCCTTTAGACTTTTTAAGCTCAAAAGCCCAAACACAAAGAGCTGAGTTACTGTATAAGGATGCTTCACTTGTGGCTAAAAAGGATGCATTAATAAGAGAGATTCAGAGCCAAATTGAAGGATCTAGCCAGAGACTAAAGACTCTTTATGAAGAGCTCATTGTTTTAGATGAGGAGATCTTGCCAATGAGTTTGGAGTTAAAAGATCTAGCAAAGAAGTCTCTAAAAGAGGGACATAGTAGTGTTTTAGAATATTTAGATGCAACGCGTTCATACTCAAAGATAACACTAGAGCTACAAGAAATTAAAAAAGAGTACTACAATGAACTATTTGAGCTTTATAAAATAGCTGACATGAGGGAAAAACTATGAAAATATTAACACTTTTAACACTTGGCTTTTTAACTCTTTTTGCAACAATAGAGATGAGCCAAAAGCAAGAGAGTGAACTTGGTATCAAAACCACAAAACTAAAAAAAGCAACAACTATAGAGTTTGGTGCATATAACGCAAAAGTAAGCTTAGATGCAAAAGATATTATCTCTATTGGACTAGCAGTTGATTCGGTTGTGATAGATATTTTTGTCAAATCATTAGAGTCTGTAAAAAAATCACAGAAGCTTCTTTCTTTAAGAAGTAGTGAGCTTTTAAAGCTTCAAAAAGAGTATATAAATGCTCTTATAGAGAGCGATAATGCACAAAAGAGTTACCAAAGAGATGAGAAACTATTTAGCGAGGGAATCATCTCACAAAAAACTCTACTTATCTCAAAAAAAGAGAAATTAAACTCCCAGCTAAGAGTAAAACTTAGTGAGAGTGAACTTCTTATGAGTGGATTTGATGATGCTTTACTAAAGAGAGTTAGAGAGACTCACACGCTTGTTGAGTTTATAAATATCTTAGCACCAAAAGATGGTTTAGTAGATGCCATAGCTGTAAATGTTGGGCAAAAAGTAGAATCAAATAGAGCTATGATGAGAATCTATGCAGATTCAAAGAGATATTTGGAGCTAAACATTCCTATCGCTGTTGCAAAAAATATAGATCTAGGAGATAGATGCTACTTTGAGAGCAAGAGTGCTAAGATAGTTGCGATCTCAAACATTGCAAATGAAGAGACTCAATCTGTAAAAATCAGAGCAGTTATAGAAGATGCAAAAGATGTGATGCTAAATAGAGTCTATTTCGCAAAGATAAAAAAGAGCTTAGAAAACGCATTTACGGTTGAAAAAAGTGCTTTGGTTTATGAGCAAAACAAGCCTATAATCTTTAAGAAGATCCCAAAAGGATATGAGGCTTTGAGTGTTTTGATACTCAAAGAAGATGCACAAACTTATATAGTTGAAGCAGATCTAAGTGAAGAAGATGAAGTGGCGGTTAGTTCTACCTCCGCACTTCTTAGTGCATTGGAGTATCAGAGTGAGTGAACGACTCATTAGTTTTGCACTTTCGCAAAGGTTTTTAGTTGTATTAGTTGCATTTGGAGTTTTGTTTTTTGGAGCATCTTCGATGCTAAAACTACCAGTAGATGCCTATCCTGATGTAGCTCCAACTCAGGTGAAGATCATATTAAAATCATCTGGCATGACACCAGCTGAGATGGAGTCTCGTGTGATGATTCCAGTGGAGCAAAACTTACAAAGCATACCAAATCAGATGATAGTTCGCTCACTTGCAAAGTATGGACTTTGTGACATAACTATTGACTTTGAAGATGGGGTTGATATCTACTGGGCGAGACAGCAAGTAGCACAAAGACTCAGCGAAGTAAAAGATCTGCTTCCTGAGAATGTTACAGGTGGACTCGCTCCCATCACTACACCGCTTGGTGAAGTTTTGATGTTTACTATAGAGTCTGATACACTAGATCTCATGGAGAAGCGGACACTTCTTGACTGGGTCATAAACAAAAAAATCCGCTCTATTGATGGAGTGGCAGATACAAATGCTCTGGGCGGATATGTTAAGACTTATGAGATAGTCCCTTATTTTGCTAAGATGAAACTTCACAAGATCACAATGGGAGATCTAGAGAGTGCAATAAGAGCAAACAACAAAAATGAGGGAGTTGGAAGACTCTCTATAGGTGAGCAGAGTCTCTTTATAAGGACTGAGGGAAGACTAAAAAACCTTGGAGATATCTCAAGACTCATCATCAAAAATATAGATGCTAGAGATATTCGAGTCTCTGATATTGCTGAGGTTAGGATTGGATCTCTTACCAGAGGCGGTTTTGTCACAAAAGATGGAAAAGAAGAAGCAGTTCAAGGCTTAATCCTCTCAAGAAAAGGCGTTGATACTTCGGGAGTTTTAAAGAGAGTAAAAGATGAGCTTAAAAATATAGAAAAAGATCTGCCAAAAGGCACAACTATAAATATCTTTTATGACCGCTCAGATCTAGTCTCAAAAGCGATAAATACAGTTACAAAAGCACTGCTTGAAGCTATGGCGCTTATCATGATAGTTTTGTACCTTTTTTTAGGAAGTTTTGCCTCTGCTTTTAGTGTGGCGGTTATCTTGCCATTTGCCGCTATGATGACCTTTGTTGCCATGAGTTACTTTGGGATCAGTGCAAACCTTATGAGTCTTGGAGGGCTTGCAATTGCCATTGGAATGCTCGTAGATGCTGGGGTTGTGATGGTTGAAAACATTGCAGAACACCTGCAAGATGAGAAGTACAAAGATGAGTCAAAACTAAGTGTGGTTTTGATCTCTGCAAAAGAGGTTGCAACTCCAGTTTTTACTGGGATACTCATCATAATAATAGTTTTTTTACCACTTTTAACGTTAGAGGGATTGGAAGGTAAACTCTTTGTTCCAGTCGCTCTAAGCATCGTTTTTGCACTAACTTCTTCACTGATTTTAGCACTTACTTTTATACCAGTTGTAAGCTTTTATGTACTAAAAAAAGAGTCTGGCAAACAAGTGGCTTTGATGGTGTTTTTAGAGAAGTGGTATGAGAAGATCCTAAGATTTTCACTCTCTCATCAAAAGAGCATCTTTGCTATAGTAGGAGTTTTATGGATAGTTGCAGTTGTTGCATATCTCGGAGTGGGAAAGACATTTATGCCAACACTTGATGAGGGAAATGTGATCATTGGAATAGAGAAAAATCCATCTATATCACTTGAAGCAAGTCGTGATATAGATCTTAAGATCCAAACAGCTCTAATGCGAGAAGTTCCAGAGATACTATCTATAGTAGCTCGTGGTGGAAGTGATGAGATAGGGCTAGATCCAATGGGCTTAAACGATACAGATACATTTTTGGTTTTAAAACCAAAGGCTGAGTGGAGAGTAGCGTCAAATGAGTGGCTACTTGATGAGTTTAGAAGAGTCTTAGATGAGTTTGTGGGGATTGAGTATAGTTTTACACAACCTATTGCTATGCGAGTGTCTGAGATGCTAAGTGGATCTCGTGGAGATATAGTTGTAAATATCTATGGAGGCGATACCGAAAAACTTGAAGAGATAGCAAAAGAAGTAGCTGTTATTGCTGAGTCCATAGAGGGAAGTAGCGATGTTTACAAAAAAGCAAACGAGGGAGTCGCTTACTGGGAGCTTGATTATAGAGATGAAGCGATGGCTAGACATGGTGTAAACAAAGATGAACTCTCAAACTACTTAAAGGCTAGTGTTGATGGGATTGAAGTGGGGATAGTTCAAGAAGATCTAAGACGCATTCCTTTGATGATAAAGGGAGATAAAACTCTTCAAACAAGTATGAGCAAAAATAGAAATCTGCAATATGTACTGCCTAGTGGAGAGAGTATTGAGATAAATGAGCTAGTCGAGTTTAAAATGACACAAGGTCCAGTACAGATCGATCATGAAAACTCCATGAGAAAGTCTCTTGTACAAACCAATGTAGTAGGGCGAGATCTAGTTGGTTTTGTGGATGAACTTAGCTCTATGGTAGATGAAAAGCTTGAACTTCCACAAGGTTATTTTATAGAGTATGCGGGTGAATATCAAAACCAACAAAGAGCATCTAAGAGACTATCTATCATAGTGCCTCTAAGTATTGTTATGGTTTTTATCTTGCTTCTTCTGACATTCAAGTCATCTCTGCAAGCATTTTTAATACTCTTAAATATACCATTTGCACTTATTGGCGGAGTCTTTGGGCTTTATTATACAGGTGAATATATGAGTGTGCCAGCTAGTGTTGGCTTTATTGCACTTATGGGAATCGCGGTCTTAAATGGGGTTGTGATGTTGGAGTATTTCAACAAACTTAAAGGGACTATAGAGGATTCTAAAGAGTTAGTCATTCAAGGAGCACTAAGAAGACTTAGACCAGTTTTAATGACAGCATCTATCGCAGCTCTAGCTCTTATACCGATGCTTTTTGCAACGGGACCAGGATCTGAGATACAAAAACCTCTAGCTATAGTTATCATAAACGGTTTAGTCTCATCAACCTTTTTAACTCTAGTTCTTTTACCGATTTTGTATCATAAGTTTGTAGCAAAGAGAGGATAGGATTTCTCTGGCTCCCATGCTCCGCATGGGAGCCTATATATGTGTAAGACTCAAGAATATATACGAGTTCCAACGCGGAGCATTGGAACTAGTTAAGACAAATTTATTTACTGTAGATGTGAAGTTTATAACCACTTCCCGAGACGTTTTCTATGGAGTTGTGAGGTACTTTTTTTCTAAGCCCCCTTACAAGAGAGCGAATGGCATCTTGGCTCATTCCATCGTATGGCCAGATGGCACTCTCTATCTCTTCATATTTTACAACTCTAGTGTGGTGATGTGCTAAGAGATCTAAAAAAAGAGTTTCATTTTTTGTTAGTTTTACCTCTTTATCATCCTCGTAGATCACTTTTTCAAAAGCGTTGTATTTTGTATTTTTTGAGAGTGCTAAGCTAAACTTGCTTTTATCATTTATGAGTTCTATAGATCTCTCTAATGCAACTATGAGTTTTTCTTTTGTTATGGGCTTTATGATGTACTTTACAAGTTGAAGTTCTACTGCCCTTAGTAAGTACTCTGTGTCTGAATGGGCAGTTGCTATGATGATTTGAACATCTTTGTCGTGAGATCTAATGTAGCTCGCCATATCGATGCCGTTTAGTCGTGGCATGCTAATGTCTGAGATGATGATATCGGGCTTGTGTTCTCTCCAAACTTTTATAGCATCTTTACCATCTTTTGCTTCTAAAACCTCTTTTGCCTCGCGGCTAAGATACTCAACCGCACTAGCTCTTACCATCTCATCATCTTCTACATACAAAATAGTGAAGTTTTTTAGCATATTTTTCATTCAAAGCCTTTGTGCGATAAATAGATTTTAGGCTATTATACTACTTATGAATATACAAACACAATATAACTATGAAAAAACATGGACAACAACAAATGAGAAAGATCTGCTTCGCATCATAGAAGAAGAGATCGGAGATGCAGATCCACAAGGTACGCTTTTGTATGTTAAAGAGTCTATAAAAAACGGCAAAATAATTAGTGTTGGAACTTGTAGATTTAAAAAAGAGAAAAAGGAATAAAATGTTTCAAAATATAGATGTAGCAAAACTCATTATAAGACTGAGCCTTGGGATTATGATGCTCTTTCACGGAGTTGATAAGATTAGAAATGGAATAGGCGGAGTTAAGCACTTAGTTACAAAAGCAGGATTACCAGAGTTTTTCGCCTATGGAGTCTATGTAGGTGAGGTAATACTACCTATATTTATAATCTTAGGGCTTTATGCAAGGGTAGCATCTGTTGGGGTGGCTTTTACAATGATTTTTGCTATATTTTTAGCTTATGGCGGAGCTTTTTTAGCCCTAGGAAAACACGGAGCACCTGTGATGGAGCTTCCATTTTTATATCTTGTTTTATCTCTAGGTGTGTTTTTTCTCGGATCTGGTAGGTATTCTTTAAACTCTAAGTAATTTTGAGGACTTTTTAGCTAGTTCCCACGCTCTGCGTGGGAATTCATATATATTTGGGTTTAGTATTTATATAAACTCCCACGCGGAGCATGGAAACGAGAGAGTGGCAAGTGATATGCATTCCCACGCGGAGCATGGGGACGAGAGAGAGACGCGGAGCATGGGAACGAGAGACGGATTAGCCTTCCTAGAAGTTCCACTTCCGAAAAACTTGCCAATTTTTACGGATGTCTAACTTTTATAGTAGAATTTAAACTCCACCCCACAATCGCCATCAAAACCACTACAACCATAGTTGGTAAAATATCATAAGCATGAGTTAAATATGCCAACCATAAAAAAATCGCACCTAGTGGAGTTGGCACGCCTGTAAAATACTTGCTTACCTCGCCTGCATCTGTGTGTAGGTTAAAGTGCACTAGTCGTCTTAGACCGCTTATTACATAGTAGATGCTTATAACTGAAGCAACAAGAAGTGAAAATCCTGAGAGTGAAGTTGCATAAACAGCTTGAAAAATCAAAAAGACAGGAACAAGTACAAAGGTTAAAAAGTCTGCAAAGCTATCTAACTGCACTCCAAACTCATTTGAGAGTTTAAACTTTCTTGCGATCTTGCCATCAAAAATATCAAAAGCACCGCCAATCCATGCTAAAATGATGGCTAAAACAAAATTGTTTTGAGTGATAAAGTAAGTAGCAAGAAGACCGGCAGTGATATTTACAAAGGTAAAAAGGTTTGCAAGGTTGAAGTGAGAACCTGGGTTGTAGAGAAATTTCATAAAAAGCCTTGAGCTAAATTTTGGTGTAATTATATCTCTTAAAATACTTTTAATCAAATTGTTTTGCCTATAAAAAAGCACAAGGCTTTATTGATAACATTTATCATTATTAAGATGCTTTTAAATTAAATAAGACTATCCTTACGACAATAGAAAATTTAAAATAAGATTATGTATGAAAACATTAAAAGATTGCCAAAAAAACCAAAAAGTTAGAGTTTTAAAGCTTCATGCTCCAAAAGATTTAAAACAACGATTTATATCTTTAGGGATCATGAAAGAAGCTATTATTGAGATGATAGAGTCTGCACCTGGCAAATCTACTATAGTAGTAAAGGTTGGAAAAATGACATTAGCTCTAAGAGGACAAGAAGCCGAACTTATAGAGGTAAAAGCACTATGATTAAGGAAGAAGGAAATGCTTGTCCAGTAATAGCAAATCACATTAAAGTAGCACTTGTAGGGCAACCAAATGTTGGTAAGAGTATGCTTATAAACTCTGTATCAAATGCACATCTTCATGTGGGAAATTTCTCTGGCGTTACAGTAGATAAAACTGAAGTTTTGTTTGATTATAAAGGTTATCACTTTACAGTGGTTGATCTACCTGGAACTTACGCATTTACTGACTACTCTATAGAAGAAAGGGTCACTCATAAATACCTTAGTGGTGGTGGATATGACCTTATTATAAATGTAGTAGACTCTACAAACTTAGAGAAAAACCTGCAACTCACTTCTGAGCTTATGAGTATGAATAAAGATATAGTTATAGCACTAAACATGAGTGATGAAGCTAAAAAAGAGGGTATAGAAATAGATGAAGTCTATATGTCTGAACTTCTTGGCATCCCTTGTATAAAGACTTCCGCAGTTACAAAAGAGGGTATAGAAGATCTTTTGGATGCAATTGTAAAAGTTGGATCACAAGCCAAACAAGAATCAAAACTTATCTTTAGTGAAGCGGTTGAAGAAGAGATCTCAAAGATAGTTGCTTACTTACAAAAGCATAAACACGAGGCTCCAAACTCATATAGAAACATAGCTATAAATCTTTTAAAAAATAATAAAAAAACTTATGCAAGACTTCATGATGATCCAATCTGGACAGAACTTCAGCCAATCCTTATAGATGCAACAAAACATATAGAATTACATCATGATAGTGATGATATTAAAGAAGCTTTTGCAGAAGAATATGCTGCTTTTAACAAAGGTATCATCACAGAAGTTGTAAAAGCATCAACAGTTCAAGAGAAAGAAACCATTACCCAAAAGATAGATAATATCTTAATTCATCCATTCTTTGGTATCCCAATATTTCTGTTTTTTATGTGGGGGCTTTTTCAGCTTACTTTTGAAATAGGATCTATTCCTATGGAGTGGATAGAAGCCTTTTTTGGATGGCTTGGTGATACCATAGGCGCAACTATAGCAAATGAAGATATTCGCTCACTTATAGTAGATGGTGTTATAGCTGGTGTGGGTGCTGTTGTTTTATTTGTTCCAAATATCATCATACTCTTTATCGGGATCGCGCTCTTAGAGAGTACAGGTTATATGTCAAGAGTCGCTTTTTTACTAGATGGATTTTTTCATAAGTTTGGACTTCATGGGCAATCTTTTATCCCTCTAGTTACTGGTTTTGGATGTTCTATCCCTGCTTATATGAGTGCTAGGATACTTAAAAATGATAGAGATAGACTTTTAACTCTTTTTATCATAGGTTTTATGAGTTGTGGAGCTAGGCTTCCTGTTTATGTTCTGTTTGCAGGTGCATTTTTCTCAGCTGAGATGGCTGGAAATGTTTTATTTGCTATCTATATTGGTGGTGCGTTTATTGGATTAATAGCTGCAAAGATTTTAAAACTAACTGCATTTAAAGGGGCTGATGAACCCTTTGTTATGGAGATGCCAAAGTATAGACTTCCATCAGTTAAACTTATATGGCATACGGTTTTAACAAAGACTATGATGTATCTTAAAAAAGCAGGTACTTTTATAGCAGCTGCATCTATGCTTATTTGGTTTTTAAGTAACTATCCGCATAACTTAGAACTCGAAAAAGAGTTTTCCTCTAAGATAGAGCTTGCTTCTACGCAAGAGAAGAAAAATGAGCTAACAAATGAACTTGGAGTTAAGCATTTAGAACAGAGTTATTTGGGAACAATAGGAAAGTTTTCTGAGCCTCTTTTTGCACCTCTTGGTTTTGACTGGAGAATGAGCGTTGCACTTCAAACCGGTCTTGCTGCTAAAGAAGTAGTAGTTTCAACTTTGGGAGTTCTTTATGCACTAGGCGATGAGGTAGATGAAGAGAGTAGCACCTTAGTAAACGCCATAAGCAAAAACATATCTTTTGCATCCGCAGTTGCCTTTATAGTTGTTATCATGATATATCTTCCATGTTTGGCGGCTTCTATAGTCTTTACTCGCGAAGCTGGTGGGATAAAGTACTTCTTTTATCTTTTTGCTTTTACTTCAGTACTAGCTTATTCACTAGCATTTGTAGCGTATAATGTCGCTTTATTGTTCTCGTAATGATTCATTAGTTTAAATAGGATAAAATTGCACCATGAAAAAAATATTAATGATTGAAGACGACTTAGAATTAGCAGAGATTTTAACTGAATATCTAGAGCAGTTTGATTTTGAGGTTATTACAGAAGATGACCCATTTAAAGCAGTTAGCATACTAAAGTTAGAGAAGTTTGACTTAGTTATACTAGATCTTACTCTTCCTGGCATGGATGGACTTGAGGTTTGTGAGGCGATTCGTGAGAGACAAGATATTCCTATCATTATTTCATCAGCTAGAAGTGATGTTACAGATAAGGTAAAAGCTCTAGAACTTGGTGCGGATGATTACTTACCAAAACCATATGATCCAAGAGAACTTGAAGCTAGAATCCACTCAGTTTTAAGAAGATATGCTGCAAAATCAGAAGCAAAAGAAGAATCAAAGAGTGATTTTAGATGTGATCTCTCTTCTATGATGATAACTTATAAAGGCAGAAACATAGATCTAACAAACGCAGAGTTTGGAATCCTTGCATATATGATAGCAAAGCAAGGACTTGTAGTATCAAGAGAAGATCTCATACATAATGTAAATGCAATCAATGAAGACTCATCAAACAAAAGTATAGATGTAATGGTGGGTAGAATCAGAAATAAATTAGGCGATAAAACTCTTATAGAGTCAGTTCGTGGCGTTGGATACAAACTACTCAAGTGAAAAAACACGCTGTTTTATTAACTGTACTCTTTGCACTAACTGTTACACTTTTTAGTGTTAGTGCAGTTTTTTTGGAATTTTACAAATTAAATAAAAGTCAGTATATAGAGCAGATCTTTACAAAACATGAAACCATAAACCAAATCTATCGTGAATACCTTCAAAAAAATACTTCACAAATCATGCTTGAAGCAAACTTAGCAGTCTATAAGTTTGTTTTAGAAAAAGATGAAAATGCAAAAAAAAGAATCACAAAACACGCAACTATATTGAAACAGAGGAATTTTACAAGAGTTGATGAAGCTATTATGCTTAATAATAAAGGGCTATATACTCAAAAAGTAACTCGGGACTTTAGAATCTCGATGTTAGAATATGCAAAAAGAATACACTTCTATATAGAGTCGCCTTTGGGAAGTGTACTCATTCAAGATGAGGAGTTAAAACCATTTACTTACTACTCTATTGCTTACTCCTACCTAACTATTATTTTAATAATATCTATCTCATTTATGTTGATACTACAAAGATTAAGACCACTTATAAGACTTAGAAGAAAGATAGCACTTTTTGGAAATGGAGATATGAACATCTCTTTTAAAACTACAGGAAGTGATGAGATAGCACTTGTTTCTAACGAGCTAGAATCCACAAGAGAGAAGATAAATAGCCTACTAGAAGCTAGAACTCTTTTTTTAAGAAATATTATGCATGAACTAAAGACTCCTATTGCAAAGGGGACTATCGCTACTCAGATGCTTGGTACTAAAAAAGAGATAGATAGATTTACTTCTATTTTTGGAAGATTAGAATCTTTAGTTGAGGAGTTTGCACTCATAGAAGAGGTCACAAGCATCAACGATAAGAATAATTTTAAAGAGTATAGACTTGTAGATATTATAGATGGTGCAATAGATATGGCAATGGCAGATAGAGAGTGTGTGAGCATAGATGTTGATGCAAGTGTTAAACTACAAGCGAACTATAGACTCTACACCACAGCTATAAAAAACATGATAGATAATGGGATTAAATATTCCACAGATTCTCATGTTAAGATAGTTATAAAAAATAATGAATTGTGCTTTGAGAGCAGAGGTGAGTGTATAGGACACCCTTTGCAATATTATATTGAGCCATTTACAAAAGACAATCCAGCTAAAAATAGTTTTGGTTTAGGTCTTTATCTTGTCGATTCAATCCTAAAAGTTCATGACAAGGTTTTAGCACACGAGTATGAAGATGGCGTTAATCGCTTTATCTTTGCGTAAGCTTGCGTATGTAAACTAATAGGATGAGTAAATTAGATAAAAATATAAGAGCTTTTTTAACAGTTGTTTTTGCCTTGAGTTTTTTTGTTTTTGGCTGGCTGAGTAACTCAGCTTATGAGCCAGGAAAAAGAATACAAAAACCCACTGTTTTAGATGAGATCAAAAAAACTAAAAAACTAAATGTTGTTTTATTAAATGCACCATCAACCTATTATATAGGCGTAGAAGGAGCACAAGGTTTTGAATATGACTTGCTTAGTGCTTATGCCGCGCATCTAGGTGTAAAGCTAAATATTATAACTGCAAACACTATTAAAGATGCTATTAGACTCTCAAAACTACCTCATGTCCATATAACCTCTGCATCCTTAGCCAAAACAAAAGAGAGAGAAAAAAAGTTTAACTTTGGACCATCATACTTTGAAGTACAAGAGCAGGTTGTTTGCAACCGAGGGATGATTATAAGTGGAAATTTTCCACGAAGTATAGAAGAGTTAGCAGGACTAAGTATAAAAGTTGGAGAGGAGACAAGTTATAGTGAGACGTTGCGTTCACTACAAGCGGATGGTTTTGATATAAATGCAACATTTGATACTGAGTTATCAACTGAAGAGTTATTGGAGATGGTTGCATCTCATGAGATAGATTGTACGGTTGCAGATTCAAATATATATGCATTAAATCAAAGGTATATGTCTCAGATTGAATCAGCATTTATTATAAGTGGAAGAGAACAGTTGGCATGGGTACTTGCACCAAACTCTAAAAAACTTGAAGCTGATATGTACTCATGGTTTAATAATTTTAATCAAAGTGGTAAACTAGCTCAACTAAAAGATCACTACTATAGTTATGTACTTTTCTTTGACTATTATGACAACACAATGTTTTACAAACGAGTCAAATCAAGACTTCCAACTTATAAAAAGTACTTTGTAAAGTATGCAGAGATGTATGGAATCCCTTGGAGACTCTTAGCCGCACAGTCTTATCAAGAATCACATTGGAACCCTAAAGCGAAGAGCTTTACAGGAGTTCGTGGTTTAATGATGTTAACACTAAAAACAGCAAAACTTCTAGGTGTTAAAAATCGTCTTGATCCAGAGCAGAGCATCAAAGGGGGCACTAGGCATTTAAATCAGATGCTAAAATATGTTCCAGATGAAGTAGAGGGAGAGAACCGCTTAAAATTTGCATTAGCTGCATATAATGTAGGAATGGGACATATTGTAGATGCACAAACTCTTGCTGTTAAAATGGGGCTTAACAAAAATATCTGGAGTGATCTTAAAAAAGTTTTACCTCTTTTATCCCAAAAAAAATACTATAAAACTCTAAAACATGGCTATGCTAGAGGAAGTGAACCTGTTAGATATGTTGATTCTATTTATGATTATAAAGATATTTTACAAAATATAAATGAAGAAGATAAAGAAGCAAAAGAGTAAAAACTGAGTAAGCGAAATAAAAGGAAGTTCTTCCTTTTACTTTACTTGCTATAGTGCATCGCCTTCTTTACCAGTAGAGAGTGAAGTTAAAAAGCTCTCCATGTCATACTTTACTCTGTATTCTGGTGTCATAATGTGGATCAGTATATCGCTTAGATCTATTACGACCCAGTCTGTACTCTCATCAACATGAACAAAATTTTCAACTGGTTTTAGATCAGTTTTTATGTGGTTTAAAAGAGCACTTGTGTGTTTTGCTCCTAGTGATGAAGCAATGATTGCATACTCTACAAAGTAGTTTTTATCTCTTAGATCAAAGACCTCTATAGACTCTGCTTTGTTTTTATCTAGTGAGTTTACTATTGTTTCTATTCTTGATTGCATTTGTTTCCTTGGTAAAATTTTATTATCTCATCTGCACATTTTGATGGCAGTTTTGTTCTGTCTAAATCTTCTCTTAACATAGTTGATGAGATATTTATATCTATGTTGAGACTTATATAACCATCAGGTATATCGACTCTATCTCTTTGGGCTACTATAAATGTAACTAAATTGTTTAGTTCATCAAAACCCTCCCACTTATGTAGCGATGTAAGGTTGTCCGCACCTATGACTAAGTATATCTTCTTAAATCTCTTTAGTAAATGCTTTACACTTTGTATACTTGGAACTTTTTTGTTTTGCCTAACTTCATAGTCACTTACTTCTACTTCTTTAACCTCACTAAAAATTTCTCTTAACCATTTTAGCCTTAACTCTGATGGTGCAAAGAAATTTGATTTAAAAGGGTTTAGATATGTCGGCATCACTATAACTTTGTCAATCTCTTTTATCTCTAAGAGAGCTTTAACTAGAGCCTCGTGAGCGATGTGAGGCGGGTCAAAAGAGCCACCATAAAGTGCGATAGTTTCCATAGGCTAGTCCAAATTTAAAGCGAATTATAGCTAATTTTGGATAAAATAATTCAATTTTTTTAATTTTAGGAAATATATATGGCGCTAAAGATAGCAATAAACGGATTTGGTAGGATTGGTCGTTGTGTGACTCGCATAGCAGCCAATAGAAGTGATGTTGAAATTGTAGCGATAAATGATATGGCTACAATAGATATGATGCTTTACCTACTAAAATATGACTCAGTTCATGGAGCATTTAAAAGTGAGGTAGTTCAAGTAGATGAAAACACTATTAACATAGATGGAAAAAATATTAAAATTTTTAATGAGAGTGACCCTAAAAAACTTGACTTTGTCAAATATGGTGCTGATATAGTTTTAGAGTGTACAGGCTTTTTTTTAACTCAAGAGAGTGGAAGTGTTCATATAGATAAGGGGATTAAAAAAGTGCTCTTTTCAGCTCCATCAGCAGATCAAGATACTGCTACTTTTGTTATGGGAGTCAATGAGCATCTTTACACTGGGCAAAAAATAGTATCTAATGCATCATGTACAACAAACTGCCTAGGACCTATTGCAAAAACTCTAAACGATGCTTTTGGGATTGAAAAGGGTCTTATGACAACCATTCACTCATATACAAATGATCAAAATATTTTAGACGCAAAGCATAAAACAGACAAACGTCGCTCACGTGCAGGGGCTATCAACATGATACCAACAAAAACAGGAGCTGCAAAGGCTATTGGTTTAGTTCTTCCAGAGCTTATTGGAAAACTTCATGGTCAAAGTGTTCGCGTTCCAACTCCTGATGTATCTATGGTTGACTTAAATGTAGTAGTTAGAAAAAAAACAAGTGTAGAAGAGGTTAATGCTCTACTTAACGAGATGGCAGCGACTAAACTAAAGGGGCTTTTGCTCATTGATAAAGACATGAGAGTATCTCAAGATTTTGTTGGATGTGCTTACAGCTCGATAGTTGCAGAGGACTTAACTCAGGTTATAGCAGGCGATATGATAAAAGTAATGGCGTGGTATGATAATGAGTGGGGATATTCTACGAGACTTCTTGATATGGCTCTCTACATTAGCAAATAGGAATTATATGGAATTATTAAGCATAAAAAAATTAGATTTAACTGGTAAAAAAGTTTTTATAAGATGTGACTTTAATGTACCAATGGATGAGTTTGGAAATATTTCTGATGATAGAAGAATTCGCTCAGCACTATCGACTATAAATTATTGTCTTGATCAAGAATGTGCGGTTATTTTAGCATCTCATTTTGGTCGTCCAAGGGGTAAGGTAGATGAAAAATACTCTTTAATTCCAGTGGCAAGAAGGATTCAGCATCTTCTAAAAAGAGATGTGAAAATGGCTAAAGATGTCATAGGTAAAGATGCTCTAGCTAAAGCATCTTCTCTTAAGCCTTCTGAAGTCTTGTTGTTAGAAAATCTTCGTTTTGAAGAGGATGAAACTAAAAATGATAAAGAATTTTCAAAAAAACTAGCATCACTCGCAGAGTTTTATATAAATGACGCTTTTGGAGTTAGTCACAGAGCGCACTCCTCAGTTGAGGGAATAACGCACTTTTTTGATAATAATCACAAAGCTGCCGGATTTTTACTACAAAAAGAGATAACATTTTTTTCTAAACTTATAAACAATCCAGTTCGCCCATTTGCCGCGATAATTGGAGGCTCAAAAGTTTCTGGAAAACTAGAAGCTCTTATGAATTTACTTCCAAAAGTAGATAAGATTTTCATAGGTGGTGGTATGGCGTTTACATTTTTAAAAAAGATGGGCTATAACATAGGTGCATCTTTAGTAGAAGATGATCTACTTGAAGAAGCTGGACATATTATGGATAAGGCAAAAAAGCTAGGTGTTAAGTTTTACTTACCTGTAGATGTTATAGCAGCTGATAAGTTCTCAGAAGATGCAGTTAGTAAAATCGTAACCACACAAGAGATTCCAAATGCTTGGATGGGGCTTGATATTGGACCTGCGACTGTAAGACTCTATAGAGAGGGTCTAGCTGATGTGCAAACTGTTCTTTGGAATGGACCGATGGGTGTTTATGAAATGGAAAAATTTGCAAGAGGTTCTAGTAAAATCGCTAATTTTGTAGCAGATAGTTATGCTACTACAATTGTTGGTGGTGGAGATACTGCGGATCTTGTTCAAAGAGTTGGAGTAGATGATGAGATGAGTTTTATCTCTACTGGCGGTGGTGCATCACTGGAACTTTTAGAGGGAAAAATACTCCCAGGTGTTGAACCTTTGATAATTCAAGAAGAGGATTAAGATGATAATTGCTGCAAATTTAAAAACAAACTTGACTAGAATAGAAACATTAAAATATCTAAAGAGTTTAGAGTCGTGTTTGAGTAAAAAAAGTATTACTCAAGAGGTTTTGGTGTTTCCATCTCCAACTTCACTAAATACTCATGATGGAAAGGTAACAATAGGCACTCAAAATGCTTATGGAGCAAGTAATGGCGCATTTACTGGAGAGATAGGAAGTATACATCTTGATGAGTTTGGTATAAAAACCATCCTCATTGGTCATAGTGAGAGAAGACACGTTTTAGGTGAGACGCAAGAAGATCTAGTGAAGAAGTTTAACTTCTACAGAAATCTTGGGTTTAAGATAGTCTATTGTGTAGGTGAGCCTCTTGAGGTTAGAGAGACAGGGTTTGATAATATGATGCAATATATTTCGAAGCAGTATGCGGGCATAGATACAGAGTATGAAAACCTTATAATAGCTTATGAGCCAGTTTGGGCAATTGGGACAGGACTTACTCCAACTAGTGAAGATATAGAGTCAATTCATAAAGAGTTAAAGAAAAAATCATCAGCTCCACTTCTTTATGGTGGAAGTGTAAAGGTAAGTAACGCCAAAGAAGTTTTAGGCATAGATGATGTTGAAGGTATTTTAGTAGGTGGCGCAGCACTCATTGCAGAAGATTTTTGCAAGATGTGTGAAATTGCGCAAGAGATAGAGAAGAGTTAGGTTTCTTCGTCGCACCTCTCTTTAGGTGTGATGTACTGATGAAGTTGCATTTGGTATGCATTCCACCTCGAGAGAGGTGGAACGAGAGAAGAGATAAAAAATAAAAATAAAAATAAGGAAATAATAGAATGATAATGAAGGGTAAAAAAGGTCTAATCGTAGGTCTTGCAAATAATAAATCAATAGCTTATGGAATAGCAAAAGCTTGTCATGACCAAGGTGCTGAGATGGCTTTTACTTACTTGAATGATGCACTCAAAAAGAGAGTTGAACCAATTGCAAAAGAGTTCGGAAGCGATAAAGTTTATGAGCTTGATGTCTCAAATGAAGAGCATATGGCAGGGATTGCAGCGTTAGTTGAAGAAGACTTTGGAAAGATTGACTTTTTAGTTCATTCTGTTGCATTTGCACCAAAAGAAGCATTGAGTGAGCCTTTTATAAAGACTTCTAAAAAAGCATTTCAAATTGCTATGGATGTCTCTGTATATTCATTTATTGACTTAACAAACCGCTTAGAGAGTGTTTTGGCTGATGATGCATCAATACTTACTCTTTCATATTTAGGTGGTCCAAAATATATAGTAAACTACAATGTAATGGGAGTTGCTAAAGCTGCACTTGAATCAAGTGTAAGATATATGGCGGTAGATCTAGGTAAAAAGGGTCAAAGAGTAAATGCGATCTCAGCAGGACCAATAAGAACACTAGCAGCTGCAGGGATAGGCGACTTTAAACAGATTTTAAATTGGAATGAGACAAATTCACCTCTAAAGAAAAATGTTACAACCTCACAAGTTGGAAACTCTGCTATGTATCTACTTAGCGACCTTGCATCTGGTGTAACTGGTGAAGTTCACTATGTTGATAGTGGATACAACATCATGGGAATGGCTGCGGCTGAGACTAATGAAGATGGTAAAACTGTTTTTTCTTGGGATAGTCGTAAATAATTAAAAAATCTAATGGCTATATAATAATTGGAAATTCCAATTTTATATAACCATTAACTTCAAATACATTTATGTGAGACTTTAAAGCTTGTCTTTCTAACTCTTGACTCGCTTCTATTAGAGTATCTGCTTTGCATCTAATAGATGCGATGCTATGCTTCTTATCATCTATAACTTCATATTCACCAACTTTTACATGAACGGCAATTTTAACTTTTTTTGACTCTTTAAATAGTTTAAAACATTCATTTAGAGTAAGTAAAAAATTGTTTATATTTACTCTTATCTCAGGTATTGATGTGTCGTACTCTTCAGTTATTGTTGTTTTTGTAAAGTCAAAATTCGTATTTTTTGATATATCTATAAGGCTAAAGATATTTGTTAATTGAGCATCTTGAATCTTAGCTATCTCTTTTTCTATATTTATTTGCTTATACAGCTCTATAGCTATATGTTCATCATCTATATATCCTACAAGAAGTGCATAATATTTCATTTTTGCATATTTTAAATTTATATATTTTCTCTCAAATCCAAAATTGTGAGGTGAATGGTTTAAAGTTAATTCAAATATCTCTTTAGGAGATACACTGTTAAAAAGAATTTCAGCCTCATTGTTAAAATCTATAAGTTTACCCTCATTGTTAAATAGTATAAAAGGGTTTATGGATTCATGAATAAATGCTTTATAAAAGCTATCACTATACATTTTTCTTTACCTTATAGTAACTGTTTAGCTTTTTTCTAAGAGTCATTCTATTTATACATAAGTGGTTTGCCATTTGAACTTGAGATTTATATCTCTCTTTAAATGCCTTTAAAAGTGGAATTTCAAAAATATCTAATAAATCTTTGTAAGATCTATCTCTACTTTTTAAATCACTTATAAAATATTTATATAAAATATCCATAATATCATTTTTAGTGATTGAACTTAGTAAAATACTTTTATATATAGATTGTTTTAAAGAAATTCCGTTTTTAGATATATCTATCTCTACATCATGCGCAGTTTTATTTGAGTAGTAGATTTTATTTGCTTCTTTAATATAGATGCTTATCAGCTCTTCTAAATCCTCTTTTCGCTCAGATAAGGGCTCAAGCCTTATCTTGATAGGAAATGTATTCAAGTCATCTTTATAGTTTTGTGATGCAGTAGCTATAATTCTTAGTGTTTTTAAATTTTCAAAAAACTGTTTTTTATTTATGAGTGCATCTATGTTATATAGAATCAAGGATTTGAAACTTTGAATGTCAATTTGCTTATTCAGTATTAACTTTTCTATTTCTGTAGCCTCATAGCTTTGAGAGTTTTGTAAAATTTCTTGCGCTAAAGTTTTTTTCCCAACACCAATTTCACCTAATATTAAAATATTTACAGGTAAAGCCACAGACATCTTTGCAACATGTAAAGCTTTTTTTGAAGATAGTGATAATGCTATAAAATTTTCCATATCAAATTTTAGCATAACTATTCAATCTCTATCCTTGTATAAAAATTATACAAAAATAGATATAAAAAATGTTCAATTAGCTGATATACTTTTTCAGGTATCAATTAAAGGAGATTAAATGGAAAGTTTTACAGATGTGAAATATATTCTAGACGGCTTTTTAATGTTGTTTGGTGGAGTATTGGTTATGTGGATGGCAGCAGGTTTTGCTATGCTTGAAGCTGGATTAACAAGAAGTAAAAATACAGCTACAGTTTTGACAAAAAATGTAGCTTTATATGCTTTGAGCTGTATTATGTTTTATTTTATAGGTTACAACTTAATGTATGGTGAGGAAAACTCATTTATAGGTGGAGGCTTTGCACTTAGCGGTTTTACAAGTGAAGGACTAGGCCACTCTGTAATGGCAGATTTTTTCTTTCAGGTAGTATTTGTTGCAACTGCTTCATCTGTAATCTCAGGAACTATAGCTGAGAGAATGAAACTATTGCCATTTTTGATATTTGTAGCTGTTTTATCATCTGTGATATATCCTATTCAAGGTCATTGGACATGGGGTGGTACATCTTTAGGAGGTCTTTTAGACGGCTTTTCTGACTTTGCTGGTTCTACGATAGTTCACTCAGTAGGTGGATGGGCTGCACTAGCTGGTGTAATAATTCTTGGAGCAAGAAAAGGTAAGTACGATAAAGATGGTAATGTTAGACCAATTCCTGGATCAAATATGCCACTTGCGACTATCGGTACGCTGATACTTTGGATGGGATGGTTTGGTTTTAATGGTGCTTCTCAACTTGCGATGGGTTCAAAAGAAGATATAGACGCAATTGCTATGGTAATGGCTTCTACAAATATGGCTGCAGCTGTAGGTGCGATAACAGCAACAATACTTACTCAACTTATATACAAAAAAGTTGATTTGACAATGGTTTTAAACGGTGCATTGGCTGGTTTAGTTTCTGTAACAGCAGCTCCTGATACTGGTATGGGATATGCGACAATAGTTGGTGTAGTTGGTGCAATTTTAGTTATATTTGCAGTACCTTTGTTTGATAAACTAAAGCTTGATGACCCGGTTGGTGCACTTTCAGTTCACTTGGTAGCTGGTATTTGGGGAACTTTAGCTGTTGGTATCTTTGGAAATGATAAATTTATGCCACAACTCATAGGTGTTTTAGTCATTGGTGTATATGTTTTCACTACATCATTTATTGTGTGGAAAGTGTTAGATATGCTGATAGGACTAAGAGTAAATGAGCAAGAAGAAGTTGAGGGTCTTGATATACATGAACTTGGACTTGAAGCCTATCCAGAGTTTAAAAGACACTAAGAATTTACACAAATTTATACAAGGAGTAAAGTATGAAAAAGATGGAAGTTATTATCAAGCCTTTTAAGCTTGAGGATGTAAAAGTTGCTTTAGCTAATATAGGGATTACTGGTATGACGGTGTTTGAAGTAAAAGGTTACGGAAGACAAAAAGGACATAGCGAACTTTATCGTGGTGCTGAATATAGAGTTGATTTTATGCCAAAAATCAAACTTGATATTGTTGTAAATGATGAAGATGTTGATAAAGTTGTTGAAGTTGTTATAGAGTCTGCAAAAACTGGAAAAATCGGAGATGGAAAAATCTTTATTTCTGATATTGAGAAGATTATAAGAATCAGAACAGGTGAAACTGGAAGCGAAGCGGTTTAATAGTTTTTATATAAGTTATTAATAAATTAGAGGATAAAAAGATCCTCTTAATTTGTAAAAAAAGGACAACAAATGAAAAAAGTGCTAATAAGTTTAATAACAGCAACACTGGTAAGTACAAGTGTATATGCAGAAAATATACTTTCAGAAGTTGGAGTAAGTGCAAATGTGGCATTAACAAGTAACTATGTATGGAGAGGTATGAGTCAAAGTGAAGATTCGCCAGCAATTAATGGTGGGTTTGACTTGGATTATAAAGGTCTTTATCTTGGGACATGGGGCTCTAATGTTAGATATGAAGGAAGTGATGCTTCTATGGAACTTGACGCTTATGCAGGTTATAAAAATAAAGTTTATGGAGTTGTATATGATATAGGATGTATTTATTATGCTTATCCAAATGATTCACAAGCGCTAAACTTTAGTGAAGCGTATTTAGAGCTTAGTTATGATTTTAAAGTAGTTGAAATTGGAGCAAAATATAGCCTAGGTATAAAAACCGATGATGGAGATCCAGAAAATGCGTACGAAGCCTATGTTAGTCTCCCTTTGCCTATGGATATTAGTATAGATGCAACTCTTGGAAAGTACGAATATATAGGAGTTTATTAGCTTATTGGCGTAACTAAAACTATATCTAATTATGACTTTAGTGTTGCGTACACTGCAATGGATTTTGAAGCTTCTACTACTAAAACAGAAGATAATATTGTAGCTACGGTTTCTGCTAGTTTTTAAGAAAATTTTAACTCTTTTTTCTACTTTTAAGAAGAGTTAAATTTTGATATAATCCCTCTTATGATAAAAAAAATCTTTTATATAATCTTTATGTTACTACTTATCTCAATCATCTCATTTTTAGCAATACATGCCGCTCCAAATAGTTTTTTTGCAGCAGGAGAGTTAAACCCAAACATGACAGAAGAGGCAATACAACAACTAAAAGCAGTTTATGGTTTAGACAAATCTCTCACAGCTCAATACTTTGACTGGATAAAAAATATACTCACGCTAAATTTTGGCATCTCTTTTGTAACGGGGCAAGATGTAAGCTCTGAGATCTTAAAAAGACTTCCAATAACGCTTATAATGAACTCCATTGCACTTGTGGCAGTTTTTGTAATATCTTTGTACCTTGGGATCAAAGCGGCAATGAAGTATGAGAAAAAAGCAGACTACATTATTCGTCAGATCTCATTAGTCTCATTTTCTATGCCATCGTTTTATTTGGCTCTTTTATTTATTATATTTTTGTCATTAAATTTGAACCTTTTTCCAATAGCGGGACTTCACTCTATTGAGCCAAAAGAGGGTTTATCTTACTATCTTGATATGGCTTGGCATCTTGTTTTGCCAGTGGGAGTTATGATATTTGTAGGGCTTGGAAGTATGATAATTTATGTCCGCTCATTAACGCTTGAGATCTTAAAAAGTGATTACTACTTTTTTGCACTCTCAAGAGGTCTCTCACAAAAACAACTACTTCGTTACTACATTCTTCCAAACCTTTTACCTCCAATTATTACATTGCTAGGGCTTTCTCTTCCTGGGCTTATTGGTGGAAGTGTTATTTTAGAATCTATCTTTGGAATCGATGGAATGGGGCAACTCTTTTTTATGAGTGCACTTAGTCGTGACTATCCCATAATTATGGGAACTCTGATAATAACAGCCTTTTTGACACTTTTGGGGAATATGGTAGCAGATCTAATATTACTAAAATTAAATCCATACATAGGAAAAAATTAAGTTTTTCCTAATCGAGAGCTTGAGAGTTCCATCATTGCAGGTTCAGTATCTCCGTCATTGCGGGCTTGAGAGTTCCATCATTGCAGGTTCAGTATCTCCGTCATTGCGGGCTTGACCCGCAATCTCATCAGGACTTTAAAGCTTTTTGTGTTTTTAAACCCTCAAGAGATCCTGAATCAAGTTCAGGATGACGGGTTGTTAGCGTTCAGGATGACGGGTTGTTAGCGTTCTGGATGACGAGTTGTTAGCGTTCAACATGACGGACTATATATTCTTCGACGACGCGCTATAATAGTCCGTAATTACGGAGTAGTGTTGTAAAAACTACAGACTAATTAAATAAAGCCTCTAGTGCATCAACACCATCTTTTGACTCTTGTGTCTCGCCTTGCTCATCTGTTACTTCATCATTCTCTACAAGTTCTATATTTAAGCCAGTTAACATAGATGCAAGGCGGATATTTATACCACTCTTTCCTATTGCTTTTGACTTTTGATCAGCTGGTAGTGTGACTATAGCTTTTTCAGGCTCTCCATCTTCATCTCTTATGATTTCTACATGAGAGATAATAGCAGGAGACATAACTCTTGAGATAAAAAGCTCAGGGATAGTTGTATATTCAACACAGTCGATGTTTTCACCAATTAGCTCACGACTAACTGCGTTAATCCTAACACCTTTTACACCAACAGTAGCGCCAACTGCATCGACTTGTGGATGCGTGCTTATTAGTGCTATTTTAGCTCTCTCACCAGGAATTCTTGCACTTTTTTCAATGATAACTGCGCCATCTGCAATTTCAGGAACTTCTAATGCTAAAAGCTCTTCTAAAAACTTAGGAGATGTACGTGAAAGTTCTATTTGGATACCATTTTCTTTATCCATTATAACACGACGAACAACAGCTTTTAGATGATCACCTTTTTTAAAGATCTCACCTTTTATACGACTCTTCATAGGTAGTACTGCACGAACTTCATCTACTTCTATATATGTAGCATTTTGTGAATCTACACTTGTAACTCGACCATTTACAAGTGTTCCAATTTTAGAGTTGTACTTGTTAAAAAGCTCATCTTCTACAAGTCTTTGAACATGGTACTCTATCTCACGATGAAGGTTAGATGCAGCAGTTCTTCCATACTCTTCTAGGTCGTGTGGGATCTGTAGTTGGTCATCAAGTTCTACTTGGTCGTCATACTCTTTAGCATCAGTTAGAGATATATATGCAGGTGCAACTTCTTCATCTAGAAGTCTCTCATCATCATCGGCTACAACTGTAATAGTCTGAACAATATCAACACTTTTTTTTGCTTTATCAATAGTAGCCTCAAAAGCAAATCTTCTATCTATAACTCTTTTTGCAGTTTGTACAAATGCAGTTTTTAAAGCCTCTATGACTTTGTCAGGTTGGAGACCTTTTTCATGTGCAATAGCATCAACAATATCTAAGATTTTTTCCATAACAATTTCCTTGATTTTTGCATAAGCAACGGTTTTTTTTAAGTCTCATAAAAAACAGTAATAATAATATTTGTTGGGATTTCTTATGAAGTGCGAAATTATATCCAAATTTATCTTTAATATGACTTTTAGTAGTTTTCGTATATAATGCAAGACTTTTTAATAGTAGTAAAATTGGTGTTGAGTGTTTAGAGTTGGCGAGGTTAAAACCTCGCTTGAAAGAGAGATGGAACGAGGAAGACTTTAAAGTTTGACAAGTCATTCTCAAAGAGGCACTAGTGCCGAGAGCTTCCCGCTGAGGGAAACCAAGCGCGCACGGCGGAGCACCCTTGGGGTATTAGCGTAGTGAAACGGACTTGTTCGTTTTGCGTGATAAATGAATAGGGAAAAGGTTCCCTTAAATTTATGAAATAAATTAAAGGAAATAAAGAGATGGATTTGAAATTTGCAAGAACAGATATAGATACAAAACCAAAAAAAGTTGATTTAGACAAACTAGAAGCTAGTGTAGAGAAAGAGGGGAATATGATTTTTTATTTTGACAAAGACAATTCTCACAAAGATCTATTAGAGCTTCAAGATCATTTTGAGCAAAAAGGTAAGAGTTTTTATATGAGTGAAGTAAAATACGGCCTTTCAGACAATGAGTATATGTATCAAGTACATATAATTAGCTAGGGTATAAAATGAATATTCTCACCAAAGGTTTAGTGACTGAAAACAGTTTGGACTTGTTAAAACTGTTTGAGATAAAATAATGAAATTATTTATCGAGACCTTAGGTTGTGCTATGAACTCACGAGATAGCGAGCATATGATAGCCGAGCTTACAGAGAAAGAGGGCTATGAGACTACAAATGACTTCAGAGAGGCAGATCTAATACTCATAAATACTTGTTCAGTTAGAGAAAAGCCAGTATCAAAGCTTTTCTCAGAACTTGGCGTTTTTAATAAAAAGAAAAAACCAGATGCAAAGATTGGTGTTTGCGGTTGTACAGCGTCACATCTTGGCGAAGAGATCATAAAAAGAGCACCATATGTTAACTTTGTTTTAGGTGCTAGAAATGTCTCTAAAATTAGTGAAGTTTTACATAAAGATAGAGCAGTTGAGATAGATATAAACTACGATGAGAGCGAATTTGCTTTCAATGACTTTAGAACCTCCTCATATAAAGCCTTTATAAATATCTCCATAGGTTGTGATAAATCTTGTACCTACTGCATAGTTCCAAAGACTCGTGGTGATGAGATCTCTATCCCTGATACTCTTATCATAAATGAAGCTAAAAAAGCGGTAGATGCAGGAGCTAAAGAGATCTTTCTTTTAGGACAAAATGTAAATAATTATGGTCGTAGATTTTCAGGAGAACATGAAAAAGTAAACTTCTCAGAACTTCTAAGACGACTCTCTAAGATAGAAGGGCTAGAGCGCATTCGCTTTACCTCTCCACACCCCTTTCATATGGACGATGAGTTTATAGAAGAGTTTGCAAAAAATCCTAAGATATGTAAGTCAATGCATATGCCACTTCAAAGTGGATCTAGTAAAGTTTTAAAAGAGATGAAGCGAGGCTACACAAAAGAGTGGTTTTTAAATCGCGTTGAAAAACTCCGCAAAGAGTGTCCAGAAGTCAGTATCTCTACTGATATTATCGTCGCTTTTCCAGGTGAGAGTGATGAAGATTTTCTTGACTCTTTAGATGTTATGCGTCAAGTTAGATTTAACCAAATTTTTTCTTTTAAATATTCTGCTCGACCAGAGACAGAAGCTGAGCACTTTACAAACACAGTCGATGAAGAAGTAGCTTCCCTTAGACTTACAACACTTCAAAATCTTCATACAGAAATTTTGGATGAGATAAACGCTACATCTCTTGGCAAAACATACAAAGTATACTTTGAAGATCTTATACAAGACTACTATGTAAGTGGTAGAAGCGATGATAATATCGTTATAAAAGTAAAAGGTTCTGATGAACTTCTAGGTCAATTTAGAGATGTTAAGATAACTTCCATTGGAAGAACAATTTTAACAGGTGAAGTTGTTGCTTAAAAAAATAAGTCGTGCCCTTGCTCTAATTATCGTGCCTTTTTTTGGTTCGCTTTTGATTAGACTTTTATATGCTACAAATAAAATAAAGTTTCATGCTCCGCAGAGTATTGGCGATGAGCCTATTATCATGGCTTGTTGGCATGGGGAGCTTCTTATGATCCCATATGCTTATACCCGATATAGAAAAATTCCACATGTAAAATTAGTAATTTCAGAACACTTTGATGGTAACCTAATTGCAAAAACATTAGAGCTTTTTAAGTTTGGTACGATTCGCGGTTCATCGACTAGAGGTGGAGCAAGAGCTTTGATACAATCCATAAAAGAGCTAAAAGATGGTTATGATTTAGGTATAACGCCCGATGGTCCAAAAGGTCCTAGACATGAAGTTGCAGATGGTATAATTGTTATGGCTCAAAAAGCGAATGTTAAAATAGTTCTTGTTGAAATAAAGCCTAGTTCATATTGGCAATTCTCTTCCTGGGATAAATTTGTAATACCAAAACCATTTGGTACAATAAACTACTATATTAGTGATTTGATTGATATAAGTGATATGAAGATGCAAGAAGCGAGAACTTTAATAAAACAGGGGCTTGAAATTCATGAGATCTAGAGTATTAATACCAAGTGTAGCTTTTTTGCTAATTTTTCTTATGGCGCTTTACTTCCTTATAAACCCATCCTATGAAAAATCCTTAAAAGCAAAATACTACTACGAAATAGGTGAGTATAAAGAAGCTCTTGTTTTTGCAAAAGAAGCCTTTAGTATGGATATATATAATCGCATGGCATCAACTGTTATGGCTCAGTCTATCACCTCCCTTAAGTATGTTTCTTACAATGAAGATGCAAGGGCTTATATGCAAGATATAAATAAGATTGCAACGCATGAAGTCATCTCTAATGCAGATAGAGCAAAGATAAGAACTATATGTGAGATAATGCTAAGTGCATATAAAAAGCTAGCTCCAAGTGTTGTAACTGATGAAAAGTTGGTAAGTCAAGCGGCAAAATATCATAAAGATTTTGAGAAGTTACTTGAAAAAGTTAGTAAGTAAAAAAAGGATAGCATTTCTAGAGCACCTAGAGAGCTTTAGAGGTTACTCAGATCTAACGATAAAGAGCTATGATGAGGCTATAAAAGAGGCATTAGAATCCGTAGAGATCTATGAAGAAGATGACAAACTAATCATAAATCTTATGCCATATCGTATAAAAATTGCAAAATTAAATCCTAAAAGTATTAGTAGAAAACTAAGTGCTATAAGAGGCTTTGTTGAGTTTTTAAATGATAATGAGATGAGCGTTTTTCTAAAGGCAGATGAGAGCATAAAAGTAGCAAAAACTTTGCCAAAACCAATATCACATAAACATATAACTGAGGCACTTGAGTATGCAGATGAATATGAGAGATTAATCGTAGTGATGCTCTACTCCTTAGGGCTTAGAATATCTGAGCTATGTGATCTAAGGCTAAGTGATATATCAAGCGAGTGGATAAGAGTTTTAGGTAAAGGTGCTAAGCATAGAGATGTACCACTTTTAAAATCAACTAAGAAACTTATAGATGAATATTTGACAAAAAACTCCCCAAAAATATTTCTTTTTGAGGCAAATGATGAAAGATTAAGCCAAAACACTCTAAGATATAGGGTTAATAAAGTCTTTAAAAGAGTAGGGTTAAGAGTGTCACCGCACCAACTTCGACACTCTTATGCGACAGAACTATTAAATGGTAGTGCATCTATTGCTGATGTTAGTGAACTTTTGGGACACTCTAGTATGGCTACTACACAAATATATACAAAATTAGGCAGTGCATTGAAACAACAAAACTATAACAAAGCACATCCTCTATGTGGAGATGAATAGTGCTCGGCAGACTTTTTGAATCCATATACAATAAAATATTTGTAGCTATTGTAATACAACGCGCAAAAAGTGTTGTCTATATTCAAATAAGCAGTAAAAAACACACACCTAAAAATTATCATAAAAGCTTTGACGATACAGAGTTTTCTACAAAAATGAAAGAGTACATAGACTCTTTTATAGGTGATTCTCCTTTTTCATATATATGTGTTTTAGATTATTCGCAAGAACAAGGTGCTCTTCCAACATGTTCTACAAAAGATATGTCTGTTTTTGGTGACTTTAGTGCTTCAAAGATGATGTGTCATAAAAATGATTGGACATATTTTACATCTACATCAGCCATAGAAGAGATCAAAAGAACTTACGCACAAGTGGGAGTTGACTTTATATTTTCTCCTTTTAGTATCTTATCTAGTTTTTTTAAAGATAAAATAGATACTCATTTAGGTCTTTTTCTTCTTTTAGAAGATAACTACATCACACTAGGTGTTTTTGATAAAACGAAACTCTTGTTTGGGGAACATTTAGATGTTGAGCATGATAATATGCAAGATGAGATGATGGATTCATCAGATGGTGAAATAGATCTTGATTTGGAGTCTAGTATAGATCTAGATGATATTGATACAATGAGTGACATTGATGGTTTGGATGACTTTGGAGATATTGAAGATCTTGATACTATAGATGAAATAGATGAGTTTGCACAGTCTCAAGATGATGAGTTTTTAAGTGAAGAAGATGAGCTTTTAGTTCAAGACCCAAGTAGCTTTAATGAAGATTATCAAAGATTTTTAGCTATTCAAAGCTCTGTAAATAGATATTATAAAGACTCAAAATACCAAAGTAAATTTATAGAGACAGTTTATATCGCAGATGCCATAGGTGTAAGTTCTGATCTTAAAACTTATCTAGAAGAAGAGATGTTTTTTAGTGTCTTTATCAGGCATATTGATCTAGGTGGCGAGATTATTGACCTTGCAAAGGCAGAGCTAAAATGAAATATAGCTACATAAAACCACGCAAAAAAAGTGTTATATCAGGAGAACTACAACTCATATTTAGCTTTTTTAGTATCACGCTTATTATGCTTTTTTTAACTTACTTCTTTTTGTTTTTTAAAGATTATAGATTTGCTCAAAATATGCAAGATATAAAACAAAAAATGATTGAGTTAGAGTCAAGTGTGCAAAATATGAACTCACAAATAACTTTTATAGAAAAAGAAGTACTCTTAAGTGAGACAATTTCAACTAAAAATACAGTTTTAAAAGATTCTATTGCAAACCTTTTTGACCTTGTGCCACAACGCATAACACTCTCACAAGCAACACTTTTAAAAAATGGACTAATACTTCATGGAGTTACGCCAAATAAAGATGTATATAACTTTATGCTTCAAGCTCCTCTTCGTTCTATATTTCATAGAACTTATAGTAGTTTTTATGAGAGTGAAAATGGTTGGCTTAGATTTGTCTCTACAAACTATATAGATGAAGAAATATTATCACTAGAATCCCCAAGATATGAGGAAGAAAAAGAGGCAGATTATGAAGATTAATATAACTAAACAGAGCCTATATCTTCTTTTCTTCTCAATAATCTTACTTCTGTTTGTGCTAATATTTTCCTTTTTAATTCTAATTCCTGAGGGGAAAAATTATAGAGAACAAAGAAGTAAGTTAAATAAAGAGGCAATGGAGCTTAGAAGATATGAAGAGTTTACGGAGCAAACTCTACAAAAGTTAAAAGAGTTACAGTCTGAAAATACTCATATCATAACCTCTTTTGACAACTCATTTAACTCTACGAGGTTTCAAAAACAATTTAGAAGTTACTTTATATCTTTAGAATTATCAAAACAAGAACCCTTAGATGATGAAGATGAGTTTAGTGTTTATGAAGTAAATACAACTTCATCTATAAACTCTCCGCAAAGTTTTTATAACTTCTTAGATGCCATCAATAAAGCTGACTGGGTTATAGGAGTAAACTTTCCTATAGAGTTTAAACGTGATCATGAGCTTATAAGTTCATCTTTTACTATGAGAGTATATAGAAGTAAAAAAGCATCACAGGAGTAGCTCTTTTACTTTTGTAAATGTTTCTCTGTTTTTATAGAGATATGGACGCATCTTTGGATCTACTCTTAAGATCCTACACTCCTCTTTAAACTCTTTTGTCATAGTCGCATCCAAATATGGCAAGATGAAAACAAATTCATTTGAGAAACTTACTAAAAACTCTCTACCTACTACTAAACTACTCTCTGTTAAGAGTAACTCTCTCTCAGATGAGCTAAGCATATAAGATTTTTTCTTTAAGATTTTATCTACTATAAAGATATCTGAACGAGTGTTCTTAGTGGATTTAAAATAGCTCAACTCCTCTATATGTTCTATCTCAACTTCTGGCACTAGGATCTCTCTATCTCCGTCAAGATACTCAAAACTCTTCTTTATACCACTTAGATACTCATCTAAAAGTATATTTGTATGACGATGTCTAAAGGAGTTTCTCTTTATCTCTTCATCTTCATTTGTTGCATCTTCAAAATATTTAATATTGTTTTTTTTGAGATAATTATATAGTTCACTTTTGTCAAGATGCAAGAGTGGGCGAACTAAAGTGTAACTATCTCTTTTTTGCAACTTTTGCATTCCAGCCATCTCAGCACAACCAGCACCACGACAAAATTGCATTAGCATCCACTCAAATCTATCGCCTAGATGATGAGCAGTTAGAAGGTTTTCATAGGAGTATTTTTTTATAAGCGTATCAAAGAAATCATATCTTATCTCTCTTGCTTTTGCTTCAAAGTTGGACTTAATTGTAGGGGATATAAATGTGTGACAAAGAAGATTATGATTAAAAGCGAGATCTTTAGCATAAGAGACTTCTTGCTCACTTTGTGCTCTTTGTTTGTAGTTTACTATGGCTATATCAAACTCTATCTCTTCACCTAAGAGTAGGAAAAAAAGAGCGGAGGAGTCCACGCCACCTGAAAAAGCTAGGAGATTTTTTTTGCCTCTAAGTTGATCTAGGCAAGTGTGCTCAAGCATAAGATCTACTCTTTGTTATCAACTGTAGCAGTTAGAGTGTCGCCTATAAGCTCAGTGATTTTTGCTCTATAGACTCTAGCAAAGACAAGATCTTCATCAACAGTTCTATCATTTACATAGATCTCACCATCGATCTCAGGCGCCCACATAAGCTCTTTTGCACTTAGGAGATACTCATGCTCATCACTCTCTTGATCAATAACTATCTCTGTCTCAATACCTACTCTTTTTTCTAAAGACTCATTTCTTACCTTTGAAGCAATATCACCAAGTATTTGAGATCTTTTGGCGATGGTCTCATCTGGGATCTTATCATCCATATCATAGGCTGGAGTTGTCTCTTCATCAGAGTATGAAAATACATTTATCCTATCAAATCCAAAAGAAGCTGCAAACTCACACATCTCATCAAACATCTCTTGTGTTTCGTTTGGGTGTCCAACAATAAAGCTAGTTCTTAAAAATGCATTTGGCAGGCTCTTCATAAACTCTAAAAGTTCAAGAGTCTTACTTTTGCCAAAACCTCTCTTCATAATGTGAAGCATCTCATCATTTATATGCTGGATCGGCATATCAAAGTAGTTGTGAAAGATCTCACTCTTTGCAATATTTTTTAAAAGTGAGATAGTTGTAGTTGATGGATATAAGTAGAGGATACGAGCACTTTTAACGCCCTCGATGAGCTCTATGCGTTGAATCAGAAGGCTTAGTCCATCTTTGATATTTTGATCTCTTAAAAATGAAGAGCTATCTTGTGAGACAAAACTAAAATCATAATAGCCTTTAGCCACTAAACCTTCAACTTCTTTTGCAATGGAGTCAAGGTTTCTTGAATTTAGTTTACCTTTAAAAGAGGGAATAGCACAAAAACTACAAGTTTGGTTACAGCCCTCAGATAGTTTGATGTAAGCGTGATAAGAGGAACCTGTTACAACTCTCTCACTACCATCTATAAGAAATACTTCATCTGAAAAACGGCTCTTTTTATCTCTTAAGAGTTCATCAATACGGTCATAGTCACCAACACCAGTAAAGATATCAACCTCTGGCATCTGAGTAGCTAGATCTTTTTTATATCTCTCACTCAAACATCCCGCCATTACTAAAACTGAGTCCTCTTTTCTTGCTTCATGAAGAGATAAAACAGTGTTTATGGACTCCTCTTTTGCAGCATCGATGAAACCACAAGTATTTACGATGATAACATCAGCTTGCGACTGGTCATCTGTTAGGGTAAAGTTTTGAAGTTTGCCCATCATAACTTCAGTATCGACAAGGTTTTTGGTGCATCCAAGAGAGACTATATGGAGTTTGTTGCTCATTATTACTACTTTTGTAAAAATTTTCGTAATTATATCTAAGTTAGTGCTCTAACAAACTAAAATGCTACAATACGCCCATGAAAATATATGATGTTTTAATCCTCGGTGGAGGGGCTAGTTCTTTGATGTGTGGGGCTCATTTGAGTAAGGAGATGAGTGTTGCCATAGTTGATACTAATAGTAAAGTTGCACAAAAACTAAAGATCTCTGGCGGTGGTAAGTGTAATATCACAAACACCATTATGAGCCAGAGAAACTTTGATGGAGACGAAGAACTAATATCGAGTGTTTTGAGTCGTTTTAGTAGGGATGATTTGTTGGAGTTTTTAAAGCAACATGGGCTAAGTCCAGTTGTTCGAAAAAACCGCTACTACTTTTGCAAGGACTCATCTGATGAGATTATAAATATTCTAAAAAAACTAACTTCAAAAAATACTTTTTTTTTAAATACCGAGATCTTAGAAGTTTGCAAAAAAGATGAGATCTTTAGTGTTAAAACAGACAGAGGCGAGATAAAAGCTAGAAGAGTTATAGTTGCAACTGGTGCAAAGAGCTATAAAACGCTAGGAGCTAGTGAAATTGGGCTTGAAATTGCCAAAAGTTTCGGCATTTTAAATAAAGAGTTTACTCCTGCATTAGTTGGGCTTACTCTTCAAAAAGAGCAGTTTTGGATGAAAGAGCTTAGTGGACTTAGTTGTAGTGTTCGCATAAAAGTAGAAGATAGAGTTTTAGAAGAGGATCTTCTTTTTGCTCACAAAGGCATTAGTGGTCCTGTAATTCTTAGCACTTCACTCTATTGGAGAAAGGGCAATATTGAGATTGATTTTTTACCAAATGAAGATATTTTGGAGCTAACTAAAGGAAGTAAAAAACTCATAAGTTCAGTTATTCCTCTGCCAAAAAGACTTAGTGTAGCGATACTAAAAGCTTTAGATGTAGTAGATCTAGAGTGCAAGAAGATCACAAAAGAGCAGAGAGAAAAACTAGTAAATATCCACAACTATGAGTTTGCACCAGCTGGTAACTTTGGTTTTACTAAGGCGGAGGTTTGCCGAGGTGGAGTTTTAGCAGATGAGCTTAACTTTAAAAATCTAGAGTCAAAAAGAGTTAAAAACCTACACTTTATAGGCGAAGTTGTAGATGTTACAGGAGAGCTAGGAGGCTACAACTTTCAGTGGGCTTTTAGTAGCGGTGTAGTTTGTGCAAGAGAGATAAATAACTCCATCTCGTGAACTTTTGCAAGTAGAGTGATAAAACTAGGAAATCAGCTTTCCTCCCGTTCCACCACTCTCGCCACACCTTTTCTGAGGTGCGGCGTATTTTGGGAGTTGTTTGTGATATGCATTCCACCTCAGGAGAGCACACAATGACGGGACAAGCACGGAATGACGGGACACGCACACAATGACGGGACACGCGTTATTATGAACGAACAAACCGTCATCCTGAACTTGATTCAGGATCCAACTTAATAACTCTTCATAGCATTCAATAGATAAAATAAGTATTTTACTCAACTACAGTGCGCATAGAGACATTTAGTGCGACTTCATCATCTATGTGCTTGGATATATTTTTCTTTAAACTTACTAAATCTTCTTTACTTAAAAGTGCGTCACTTCTTGTTTTTATATATAGAAGTGGAATTTTAGAGCTTAGATCTACTTCTAGGACGGTAATATCAACTTTTTTACTATTTATGATGTAGGTCTTGTTGTTTAGTCTACTTAAGATGCTATTTTGCTTTATAAGTTTTGCAAATGAGAATATCAAAGGTATAGTAACTAAAGCCAAGATTATTGATGTATAAACTAAGCCTTTTTTTGCTCGTTTGAGTGGAGCGTAACCTAAGACTAAAAATGTCAAAGATGCCGAGAGCGTAATACCTACAAGGTTGGTGATAAAGAGTAAAAATGAGCCATAGATAATGTCAATGTTACCCCAACCGATCCCGATTCCAGTCACACTTAGTGGAGGAATGAGCGCTACAGCTATTGCAACACCTGCTAGACTTTTTGCAACTTCACTCTTAGAGTTTGCATAAGCTCCAGCAATTCCTGAGATGATGGCTACCATCAGATCTAATACATTTGGATTTAGTCGTCCTCGCATCTCTGGTGTTAACTCTGAGAGTGGCATAGAATATGTGTAGATACATGAAAAAAACAGAGCAGTTACTATGCCGTATGCTAATGTTTTTAGACTGTTTGTTATGAATAGATTTTCAGCTCTAACGACACCCATAGCTAATGATATAATAGGACCCATAAGCGGAGCTAAAATCATCGCACCGATGATAACAGGAGCAGAGTTTTGAAAAAGACCTGTCGTAGCTAAAAGTGTACTTAGTACCATTAGTACTATAAAGATTGAGCTAAATTTTGAACTCTCTCTTAGTGATGAGAATAAATCTTTAAAATCATCTTCTTCTGCTCTTTTAAAAAGTGGAACAGTCTCACTTAAAAGTGAACCAACTATTTCACCTTTTGGTAATTCACTTGTTTTAATAGTGTCTTTATCATCTTCTGTTG
The DNA here is from genome assembly GCF_023228785.1 of Sulfurimonas sp. GTDB lineage: Bacteria > Campylobacterota > Campylobacteria > Campylobacterales > Sulfurimonadaceae > Sulfurimonas. The sequence goes on along the minus strand of NZ_JALOAN010000009.1, from coordinate 9,170 downwards.
TAGGTTTTTTTGGTAGATCTTTTATACTTCTACCTAAAGAGATACTAAGGGCTTCTTTTATAATCTCTAACTCAATAGCTTTTGAGCTTACAAAACTCTCATCTATTTTAAAGTCCATAGGTTTAGAACTTGTGATAGTTAACTTTGAAGTTTTTATAACTCCTATACTTTTAGGGAGAGAGCTGAGTGAAAATCTACTATAAAAAAAGACTAAAAATAGATAGTAAACATAAGATATAACACTTGTTGGAGAGAGTATAAAGGCATTTAATTTGCCATCTTGAAATGAGAACTCTTCATGAATAATATTATTGCGAGCATGTTTAACATTGTGTTCTAGTATCATAATACCAGTTGAAGCAGTATGAAGTTCATAATCTTTTGCAGTTGTAAAAGTAAAATCTCTAAAGCTTAACTTTGTTAGATGCACAAAGAACTCTTTTATTTTTGTGAGAAAAAACTTCTTTTCTAAGCTAGCATTGTTTAGTCCATGAACATCACCTATGACGATATTGGTAAAAGTAGGCTCACCATTACAAAGTAGTATATCTACTTTCATATATTTTGAAATATCAAGTGCATCCTCAAGAGCTTCATGTATATCGCTTGACACTCCATAACTTGAAATAGTTTTTGGATTTTTAGCAGTTGGCAAGATGGCTATGTTTATATCACTCTTTAAATGATTTTTGAAAAATATTTTTATCCGCTCATCACTAAGATATAGCAGTACAAATGATTTTTGCTCACTTGTTTCAATAATATCAGAGTAATATTTCAACTCTACTACTAACTTATAGTGAGTTTTTATAAGCAAAACTAAGTCATTAAAAGTGCTTGTTTGTTCTTCATCTTTAGTCGTAACTAAAAAAACTTTTTCTATCATTTGATTTCTACTTTTAACTATAGTTTATTTAAACTTTTGATTATATCATTATTATAAAGGTGAATAACACTATAAAAATTTATAGTAAAAAAAGTAAACACTTTTAATAACGAACTTTAAAACTAGAGGGTATAATCATCTTTAGAAAAAAAATATAACTTTAAAAGTATCACATTAAGTTATATAACTCTTATATTGGATCATTTTATGAAAAACATTTTAATATTAGCTCTTTTGTTGAGTTTTGCTCAAGGAGATGTTGTAAAAAAAGAGACACTCGCTTGTCCTAGTGTTGAAGCAGTAAGGGGAGCACCTCTAAGCAAAGAAGATGACGCTATGAGTCTTAGTCTTTATAGCATTGCAAATAATTGCATCATTATAAATAAAAAAGAGAAGATAGAGGCTGTGGGTTATGATCCACTAAATACAAAAGAGATGTTTCAAAAGATCATCTACAAAAAAACAGGAGCTACTCTTTATATTTTAAAGTCAAGTATAAGTGTTGAGCAAGATGGTAAAAAAAGTTCTATAAGATTTTAGATAAAGAAGCATAATAAGGCTACAAATTTTTTTAAATAAGCTAAAATCACGTAAAATATAAAGTGAGGTTTAGCATGAAAGTAGTATTGACTATAGCAGGATCTGATAGTAGCGGTGGAGCAGGGATTCAAGCAGATCTCAAAACCTTTGAAGCCTTTGGCGTTTTTGGAGCGTCGGCAATAACCGTGCTAACCGCACAAAACACTATGGGTGTAAGTGGGATCTACGAAGTAGATCCATCATTTGTAAAAGAGCAAATCCAAGCTGTGTTAAAAGATTTTGATGTGGCAGCTATAAAGATTGGGATGCTCTACTCAAAAGAGATTATAGATCTTGTAAAAGAGATCATAAAAGATCTTAATATTCCAATAGTTCTAGATCCAGTCTTTATCTCAAAAGCAAACTCTAAACTACTCCAAGAAGATGCCATAGAAGCTATGAAAGAGCTATTTGAGCATGTTTTACTTATCACTCCAAACACTTACGAGGCAGAGGTTTTGTTTAACTACAAGTTTGGAGATACACCATCTTTGGAGACAATTTTTTGTCAATCTTGTAAGGTGCTTGTTAAAAATCATATCTTAGAGATAAGAGATGAGAAAATAAGTATAGATCAACTCTTTTTTGGACATGAAAAAAGAGTTTTTCAAACTCCTTACATCGACTCAACAAGCGTTCATGGAACTGGTTGTTCATACTCAAGTGCCATCGTTGCAAATCTAGCACTTGGAAAAACTCTTGAAGAGTCCATTGAGATCTCTAAAAAATTTATCCACGACGCTATATTAAAAGCTCCTAATATCGGCCACTCAAGAGGACCGATAAACCATAAAGCAGCAGGAGAAATGTTATGATAAAAATTGCAGTTTCAGCTTGTCTTTTGGGTGAAGAAGTTCGTTTTGACAAAGGACATAAAAGAGATGATTTTGTAGTAGATGAGCTTGGAAAATATGCTGAGTTTGTATCTTTTTGTCCTGAGAATATCGCTTTTGGTTCTCCACGACCATCCATTAGAATGGTAAGAGGCGAAGAGGGCGAATTTCGCATCATCTCAAACAAAACGAAAGAGGATCTAACAGAGATCTTGGATGAAAAAGCAAAAGCGGAGTTACAGAAGATAAAAGCACAAAATATCCGCGGCATAATACTAAAGTCAAAGTCTCCAACTTGTGGACTTATGAGCTCTAAGGTATATTTAGAAAATGGTTTTGCAGATGGCAAGGATGATGGAGTTTTTGCTTCAATGTGTAGAGCTGAGTTTGGTTACTTTCCTATGGAAGAGGAGGGCAGACTCTGTGATGCTTGGCTTAGAGAAAACTTTGTAATGCAACTCTTTGCTTATAGTGATTTTGAAGAGTTTAAACTAAACGCTAAGATGGGAGATCTAGTTGAATTTCACAAATCTTACAAGTTTTTACTACAATCAAAAGATGAAAAAACCTATAGAGAATTAGGTCAAATAGTTGGAAACCACGAACAAAAGAGTTTTGATCTCATCTTAAGTGAGTATGAGTTGCTCTTTAAAATGGCGATCTCACAAAAGAGCAGTGTAGGCAAAACTAGAAACGTACTTGAACATATGAGCGGATTTATAAAGAACTTTTTAGATAGCTCTGAGAAGCAGATGCTACATGGCCTTATAGATGATTATGTAGCTAAGATAGTTCCACTTATTGTGCCACTTAGTACTCTTAAACTCTACGCTACAAAGTATAAGGTGGAGTATTTGCTAGAGCAGAAATTTCTAGATCCATACCCAAAAGAGTTAGCACTTCGCTCAGATCTAAAATCTACTAAATGAAAAGAATCCTGTGGTTTAGGCGAGATCTAAGAGTAAAGGACAATCCACTTCTCACTTACGAGGGGGAGGTTTTACCCATATTTATTTTTGATAAAGAGATCTTAGATCTACTACAAAGTGATGATAGAAGAGTTAACTTTATTTACAAGAGTGTTGTAAAACTAAAGTCAGATCTTCGCTCAATTGGGTTAGATCTTAAAGTTTTTTATGCAAATGTAGAGGATGTTTTTTCATATCTTAGCACTTTTGAGTTTGATGAGGTTGTAGCATCTGGAGACTACGATGAGTATGCTAAAAAGAGAGATCTAAGAGTCTCTCACAAACTTCATTTTAGATATATCCAAGATACTTACATTTTTAAACACAATGAGATCTTAAAAGATGATGGAACTACATACTTTGTGTTTACTCCTTTTTATAAAAAAGCAAAAATAGCTCTAGGGAGTAAAAATATAGATGAGATCCAAAGAGTTAAACAGACTCTTTTTAGTTCAAGCTATGAGGGTTTGACAATAGTAGAAGAAGATCAAGAGATCTCTACAAAAGAACTTAGACTTGAAAATATTGGTTTTGAAGCAAAAGATCTTGAAATAGTTTCTCCTTATGAAAAACTAGAAGATCTAGTAGAAAAACTCCCAAAATATAAAGAAGATAGAGACTTTTTAAATCTTGCTGCAAGTTCAGGTCTTAGCGTAGATCTTAGGTTTGGAACTATTGGAATTAGAGAGATCTTAAGACGCGTACTCGAACTAGAAAATGCTGAGAGCTTTATAAGACAGCTTATCTTTAGAGACTATTATGCTTACTTGCTTTTTCATCTGCCATATATTGAGCATAAAAACTATAAGTATGCTTTTAACGGCATTGAAGATGAAGAGAAGTTTAGAGCCTTTTGTGAGGCAAAAACTGGCGTGCCAATAGTTGACGCTGGAGTTAGAGAACTTTTAAAAAGTGGTAATATGCACAATCGTGTCCGCATGGTTGTGGCATCTTTTTTTACAAAAGATCTACTTCTTCCGTGGCAGTGGGGAGAGAGTTTTTTTGCAAAATATTTGCTGGATTTTGACAAGGCTAGTAATGTTTTATCGTGGCAGTGGAGTGCAGGAACTGGAGTAGATCCGCAACCTTACTTTAGAGTTTTTAACCCCTACTTACAAAGTAAAAAGTTTGATAGAGATGGGATTTATATAAAAAAACATATAAGTGAGTTAAGAGATCTTGACTCAAAATATCTTCACAATGAAGAGTATCTTTTAAATAATAAAATCAAAGACTACCCAAAACCGATCTTAAAACACAAAGAAGCAGCTAAAGTAGCTATAGAGATTTTTAAAGCGTAATAAGAAAGTAAATTTATCAAGGTTTTGAGTATACTAATGTATCAATGAGTATGCTAGAATATGTCAAGTTAAAAAGCATTAAACAAAAGTACAAAGGATAGGAAATGTTAAAAGAATTAATTCATACTGGTATTGGCGCGGCGGTTATTTTAAAGCAAAAAGTAGAAGATGAACTAAAAAAGCTTGAAGATGAGGGTAAGATAAAGACTAAAGATGCAAAGAGCTTTTTAGAGTCTATCGAGACTAAAGGTAAAGAGGAAGAACAAAGAATAAAAGAGCAGTTAAAATCAACTCTTAAAGAGGTCATAGAAGAGCTAGGACTTGCGACTAAAGAAGACTTAGCAAAACTAAAAGAGGATCTAAAATAGACTCACTCAAATACTACTCGCCTAGAAGAGTTTATAGGGTTTTTAGCTTTTTACTAACTATCTATCTAGTTATTAAAAAGAGAAAGAGTTTTTTAGGTTTTAAGCCGTTAAAACCAAAAGAGCTAAAAGAGACCATAGTTTTTTTAGGTGCGAGTTTTATAAAATTAGCACAAGTTCTAGCTACTCGTTCAGACTTTTTCGATAAAGAGTATCTTGATGAATTAAAAGAGCTTCACGACTCACTTCCTCCTATGAAAAAGAGTGAGTTTGATGAAGTATATACAAGGAGCTTCCAAAAAGGCTGTTTTGCTAGTTTTGATGATATACCAATTGCATCAGCTTCCATCGGACAAGTTCATGTCGCCTATACTCATAAGGGACAAAAAGTAGCTGTAAAACTTCGGCGCAAAAGTATCTACTCTCAAGTTATGGCAGATATTAAAATCATTAAGAGTTTTAACACCATTTTTAAACCTCTCTTTTCCTATCATACAAAAAACTCCATTGAGGCAGTAATAGTTGAGTTTTCTAAGATGATAAAAGAAGAAGTTAGCCTCACTAAAGAGCTAAGTAACTTGGTGAAGTTTTCATCCATATATAAAGATGCGGGCGTTAAGTTTCCAACTCCACTCCCTGAGTTTTGTAGTGATGATGCTCTTGTTATGAGCTTTGAAGAGGGTTTTAGATTTGATGATAAAGAGAGTATCTTTACTCATAAGATAGACTTTCGATCCATCATCGCAAAGTTAGTTGATTTTTATACAACACAGATGCTTATAACCGGTTACTTTCATGCAGATCCACACCCTGGAAATCTCTTAGTCTCAAAAGAGGGCGAGCTTATACTTCTTGATTTTGGGATGGTAAAGAGTGTGCCAAATCACACACGAGTAGCCATCATCGAGCTTATAAAAGCTGCAAATGAACAAGATTATGAACGCTATATAGCAGCAAATAAAAAACTCGGAACCATAGCTTATGAAGCTCCAACAGAACAGTTAGCTGAGTTTAGTGCAAAGATGTTTGAGATATTTTCAAACGATAATCTTAGCAGTGAATCTATGCAACAACTCGCTTTTGAAATCTTAGAATCTACTAGAGATCTACCTTTTAAACTTCCTAGCGATGCGATCTACATACTTAGGGTGAGCGCCATTATAGAGGGGCTTGGGACTACTTATATAGAAAATTTTAATGGCGTAAAAGATATCTTGCCGATTTTGCAAAAAAATATTCCAAAGGCTTTGGGTGCAAAAGAGAGCATCTTAGAGACTCTTATAGATGAGATAAAAGATATCCCTTTTATAGTAAAAGACTTTAAAAATGCCATAAAAAAAGTGAGCTCTGATGAGCTTCAAGTTGAGCTCTTAAGTGATCAGCTAGAGTGGATAAAAAGAGATGCAAAAAGTGAAGTAAAATCATATGCGATCTCATTTGCTCTTATGATAGGAGCTGTTTTTATGTTGCTTTATGATAAAAATCTAAAAGAGATGGCAGTTGTACTCTTTTTGGCTGGCGTGTTTAGAGTCATATATAAATAAATTAAAGAGGCAAAACTATGAGTAAAAAAATAGCAGTGATTTTAATAGCACATGGAAGTAAAAGATCTGAATCAAATGATGAGTTTATCAGACTCGCTAAAAAAATAAAAGAAGAAGATACTCACTTTGATGAAGTTGAGTACGCTTTTTTAGAATTAGCACAGCCGAGCATTGAAGACACCATAGATAAGATGCATCAGATGAAGATGGATAAAGTCTATCTCTATCCTTACTTTTTAAATAGTGGAAAGCATGTAGCTATAGATATTCCAAATATTGCTCGCGAGATGCAGATAGGCATAGAAGATATGAAGATAGAAGTTCTAAATCATTTTGGAGAGTCTAAAAGTATCGCAAAAATAATCTCACACGATTTAAAATCTTTGAGCTTTTAAAACTTAATTGATAGGTAATAACTTATGTCAAACAAATTTTCATTATCTAGATAATTGTTCTTATGATAAACAATAAAGGAGGGCTTAGTTGTTGTTTCATACTCACTACCGACTAGCCAATCATGATATACCCATTGAATAAATCTTAGTATATCTTCACCTTCTCCTTGCAAATCAAACCTTGCATATACCCCATCGGAGATTTTAAATTTTGGCAATCTTTTTGTAAATACTTCCTCTTGTTCATCTGTTTTTATGCACGCTATATATTGGCAATTATTGAGATCTGTAATGGTTGGATTATCATGTAAAAGAGCTATCATTTGATAGTTTTTTACTTTATGATTTAAAATCAGAGTATAAAGTTTTTGCCAAGTCTCTTTAACATTATTTGTATATCCACTATTGCGAATATAGTAACTCTCTATTGAGGGCATATTAACTATTGTTGCAGATAATTTTGAATAATCTACATTAGAGTTTGTAGATATGTTTGATGCTTGTAAAATGGAGTTTGAGTAGTTTTTATATGCTCCATTTCTCCAATCTTTTGGCGAGGCGTCAAATTTGTTTTTAAAAGCTTTTATAAAAGAAGAGTGAGAGCTGTATCCGCACAGATTAGCTACTTCTGAGATTGTAGAGTATCTGTTAGTTAAAAGTAAGCTAGCTGCTTTTTGCAGTCTTATGGATTTGATACTCTCATATATGTTTTTACCAAAAGTATTTTTAAATACCTTGTGCATATGAGATTTACTTATACCAAGATCTTTACTTAGTTCTTGCATATCAATATTTACATCTATATGTGTATAAATATAATACATAATACTGTTTGATATTTTAGTGTTATTTTGCAGAGTAATTTTATTCATAAATAATTATAGCGAGATAGAATAATTAAAATAACAATTATGGACAATTTAAACTATTTTATCAAACAAATAAATTGACAAAATAGAAGAAGAATTTTATCCTATTAATTTATTAAAATAACATATCAATTTAATACGAGGGTATGTTATGAGAAAATTTACTAAGATCTTAGTAGCTAATAGAGGAGAGATAGCTCTAAGAATTATAAGAGCATGTAAAGAACTTGAAATCAAATCAGTAGTGATTTTTTCTGAGGTTGATGTAAATGGGATCTGGGTTGCAAGAGCTGATGAGTGCTACCCGATAGTTGGCAATCCCATTGATGCATATCTCAAGTATGACAAAATAATTGATATAGCCAAAAGAACAAAGTGTGATGCCATTCATCCTGGTTATGGTTTTTTATCAGAAAATGCAGAGTTCGCCCAAGCGTGTGAAGACAATGGTTTGATTTTTATAGGACCAAAACCACAACATATAGAACTCTTTGGTGATAAAATGGCTTCAAAAGTTGCTATGAAAAAGATAGGAGTTCCTGTTTTAGAAGGTACGAGTTCTCCTATTATAGATGAAGAAGAGGGGAGAAGGATAGCCCTAGAGATAGGTTATCCCATCATAATAAAAGCAGCCTTTGGCGGTGGTGGAAGAGGAATGAGAATTGTCCATTTTGCTGATGATTTTTCAAAAATGTTTAGCTCTGCTACAAATGAATCCATAAAATATTTTGGTAAAGGAGATGTTTTTATAGAAAAATACGTTCAAAATCCTAGGCATATTGAGATTCAAGTTATTGCTGATCAGTATGGGAATGTGCTGCATTTAGGTGAGCGAGATTGTTCAATTCAGAGACGACATCAAAAAGTTATAGAGATAACTCCCTCACCACTTTTAAATGCACAAGTGAGACAAAAACTTTGCACTATCTCTGTAAATGCTATGAAAAAACTTGGATATGAGAGTGTTGGGACAGTTGAGTTTTTAGTTGATGAGAGGGATAATATATACTTCATAGAGATGAATACCAGAGTTCAAGTAGAACACCCTGTAACTGAGATAGTAACAGGAGTTGACATTATCCAAAGAATGATAGAGATAGCTGCTGGTGATAAACTAAAGTATTTACAAAGTGAGATACAATTTAGAGGATATGCTATAGAGTTTAGAATCAACTCAGAAGACCCGCAAAACAACTTTATGCCCACAGCTGGAGTAGTGAAAAAATATCTAACACCGGGAGGACCTGGGATAAGACTAGATACTAGTCTATACAGCGGCTACGAAACACCAACTTGCTATGACTCTATGCTTGGGAAGTTGATTGTGTGGGCGCTAGATTGGGATGGAGCAGTTGCTAAAGCTAGACGAGCATTGGATGAGTTTCATATAGAAGGATTTAAAACAAATATACCACTTCATAGAGAAATAG
>NZ_JALOAN010000063.1 GCF_023228785.1 Sulfurimonas sp. | reverse complement strand
TTAATTTGCTTTTTTAGCTCTTCGTGGTTTATCAAACTCATGTGTAAATCCTTATAAATAATTCACTTGATGACTATATCAAATAAATTCAATTTTTAAGGTTTACACAGTTAGATTTACACTCTCCACGACAGTCGTTATCCGCTCGCTACGCGACCGGATAACGGGGGCGCGGGTTGAACACCCGCTTGTTATATGTCGCACAGCGCCAGATAACAAGCGGGAGGAGCAAGCAACCATTGCAAAACCTAAAGGTTTTCCAACGGCAGTTACTCACCCGCGCCCCCGTTATACTACTAAGAAAGTGGGTATAATTTAGGTAGCATGTCTTTTTCAAGACTTGATTGCTACTATGCAATTCTCTAATGTTAATAACTTTATGTAGTTATTCCCAAATGCTTTTCTCATCTTCCTTGACTTCGACTTGCATATATTTCTTTAAATACAATACCCTTTGTTTATAATATTTTCTCAATGTCTCTTCAAAGGGTTTACTGTATCCAAATCTGTTTGTAATTATCTTCAGAGCTTTGATTTTTCCAGGAAGAAGGTCAATATAGTTTTCAAATGTATTGAGGAACTTTAATCCTATCTCTTCAATAACACTTTTACCCACCTCCTCATCTATATCAAACTTATCAGCAAGCCATATTAAATCTTCTCTTTTTATATTTGTATTTTTATTCCTTACAGCCATACCAATATCATGTTCAGAAGTGTCTTTATAGAACTTGATTGTTGATATATCGTAATAAGGAGCAAGAGTCATATCTCTTTCATCTGGTGCACTTGATTTGTAGATTAAAGATATGTTTTTTGCATGTAAGTCCCCATGTGATATTATGGCAGAGAAAACGAAAAATCTAAATAGTTCTAACATCTCATCTTTGTTAAGATATTCAGCAGCTTTTTTCATTGCTTCTAATGCAGTGATATTATATTTCTCTGAAGAATTCTTCCCTATTAAAGTAAGAATTTCATGATGATCTATCTTGCTCCCTTTATATCTGTCAAATCCCTTTATAATGTAAAGGTAATCTTGTTTTATGTTTAATAATTGCATTGTATGGAATGCTAAACCCAAAATCCCTTGCTAGAGTCATAAAGATATGCTCATTGACTAAAAGATGAGGTTGCGTCGTAAATTAGATTGTCGGTGTTGTATGGCTTCATTATGTAATCGCCATCTTCTTCTTCATTATGGGAGATAATTTTCGTCTCTTTGTCTACTGAAATACTGAACTTATATTGATAGCCACTTATCCCAATAGCTTTACTACCATGTAGTCCAACTGGATATATCTTTTTATCATCAATATCAATTGTATAATCGTCTAGTATATTTGGATAAGTGTAGTTTTGTTCTAAAATACTCTCTTTTTCTTGGGCGAATGAGAACACTTCACCTGGTACTGCTGTAAAACTTTTAAAGTCCTCTTGCGAATAAAACTCAAAACTACCATGAATATTATCAAGGTGCAGCAATGGCTCAATAAGACCTTTTATTTTATATCTTACTTTTATTAACTCAAGCTGTTCATGCTCTGGAAGAAGATTCTCAAAAATAGGGAAAAGAGTTTTTGAAGTATTGTTCTGTTTTTTTATACCAATTAGATAATGTTTTTTATTTACACCGGATAAATAATTAAAATGTATACCAGCTTTGTCTTCCTATTGGAGAGCTGTTTTTGATTACATAAATTTTCAAGACTTCCCTTATTAATTAAGTATATATACTTAATTATATCCATATACTCATTAAAAGTCAAATAGCTGAACTTGACAAATTGTTTATAACATATGGGGAAGTATAAATTTATGAGGCAAGATTACTTTAGTAAAAATAGAGATGAAATAAAGTCAATTGCTAAACAACATGATTCTTACAGTCTGGTGGATTTAAAGGCTTTGTTAAGTAGTCTAAAAGACAAGGGTTTAGTTTCTTACTCTATGACATCAAATAAGTTCTATGATCGACTAGTAGATATTGGTCTGCTTTCCTTCAGTGTGTTTTTAGATGGAGGATATATTACCAGGTACTCTTTTCATAAGGACCTATCAGATGAAAAGTTGTTGGTTGCATCAAAGAAAAGAGCTTTCCTTTCTATGAGTAGCAGTCTTAATTACCAAGGCTTATCATCGTATAGAGATGATTTTGTATTTGTATCACAAGAGCAAACATCTAAAGATTTCTATAGTAATCCTGAATTGACACAAAAGGCTATCGATAACGCATTTGCAAAAGATTATAGAAGAACTCATAAAATTGGAAAATACAATAATAAACATATAGTTTTTTTAGAACCAAAAAATACTAAAGACTTTGGTGTTGTAGAAGTCAAAGGGGTTAGAGTTTCAAATGTGAACAGAGCACTTGTAGAAATGGTAGTTAATGTACAGTACTTTAGAAACTCAAAAGAAGTCATAGGTGTGTTTTCAAAAATTAAAGATTACATTAATATTGATGAAGTTTTTGAAATAGTTGAAAAATTTGATTTTATTTACCCATATTATCAAAGTATAGGCTATATATTAGAAGAGATAGGGTTTAATAAAGAAGAACTGTACAAGTTCAAAGAGCGTATATCAGAATTTGATTTCTATACTGATAAGAATCAAGTAAACTACACTTATATCCCTTATTGGAAGATGTATGTGATGTAAAAGAGTTAAATGGTGTTTTATTTTTGTTCATCTTACTTTAAATTAGTATAATTCGCTGATCCGCGCCCCCGTTAGCTTCCAAGATACAAGACTTAATTTAAAGGTAATCAAGCAACACCCTTGTGAGTGAATCTCCACAGGTGTATTATGAAAACAGTAACTATGAGAGTAGATGATTCTGTCTACGATATGATTAAACTCGCAGCCCAAGGTCAAAAACGAAACCTTTCAAACTTTATAGAATTTGCAACAATACAATATTTAACATCATCACAATTTGTAGAAAATGAAGAGATGGCAGAAATTATGGGTGATAAAAAGCTTGTTCAAAATTTAAAAATTTTGTTTATCCTCAACTTAGAGAAAACCCTTTTTATGGAACTAATATTAAAAAACTAAAAGATAGTCTTGAGGGCTACTATAGATATAGAATTGGAAATTATAGACTTTTTTATCTTATCAAAGATGACAAGCTTATCGTAGTAGTAGTTGATTTTAGACATAGACAACAGGCTAGAGAAACATGAAAATTGAACAAGCTTACAATATTGATTCAATTGAAATACTTAATGTTGAAGATGCTTATGATTTTTATTGGGCAGGAACTATTAAAGATAAAAAAACTTTGAATGCCCATGATATTGACTTTACTTTTTTAAACAGTTATAATTTTTTATAATAAATTAAAATTTGTTTATAAAGATGATGTCATGCAAACAGATGAATCAAATATTCTCAAACAGTATAGACAAATAGTTGATGAGAGTAATATTGTATCAAAGTCAGACCTGCTGGGAACAATCACTTACGCAAATGATAAGTTCGTTGAGGTTTCTGGTTACCCTTTAGAAGAACTCCTCGGTCGTCCTCACTCTATCCTTCGAAATCCAGATACACCAAAAGAGTTTTTTAAAGAACTTTGGGAAACCATACAAGCTAAAAAAATTTGGCGTGGAGTCGTTACAAATAGAAAAAAAGATGGAACTTTTTATATAGTAAACGCTTACATATATCCAATACTATCAAAAGATGGAGATATCTTAGAGTATATATCCATCCGTCACGATATTACAGAACTAAGAGAGTTAAATACTAAGGTGCAAAATCTACTTGAGTATGGAAATTCTCAACAATATATAGCAAGAAACAAGCTTCAAAGTGGCATTGTCAACGAGTTTGAGTCAGATCGTTGTAAAGTTATATATCATCCATCAGATATTTTAAGTGGAGATTTTTACTCTATATTTAAAAGAGAAGATGGCTCAACTTTTATCTATTTACTTGATGGTCAAGGGCATGGAGTTTCACCTGCTTTGACTGTTTTTGCCACATCTGCAACCATAAAAGAGATGATAAAAGGAAAACAGAGTTTAAAAAAGATGTGTAAGAAGATTTTTCCTATCATAAAAAGTTTCTTAGGAGATCTAGAACAACTCTCATATACAATGATTTTAATAAATCCAAGATCTACAAAGCTATCTTATGTTTCAGGTGGGATGTATCCATTTAAAGTAAAGTTTGATGACAATGTATATGGAGTAAAAGCAAACAATCTGCCATTTATGAATTTTTCAAAAACTCCAAAACCTTCAAAACTAAATATTTCAAAGTGGCAATCTATGATAATACATAGTGATGGGGTAGTAGAGCATTCTTATAAAGACCAAGAGCAGTTTAAACCTAAAGAAATAATAGAAAATCCAGCCCTAATTGACTCCATAACTAACTCTTTAAATGACTATAAATTTAATGATGACTTTACACTTATTCATCTAAAAAATGCCACATAAGTTAAAAATTGTTATTTAGGTAAAGTTTTTTTTACTAAAGAATTATAATTAATACTTAATTACAAACTATTCTTTAAGTAGATAGCAAAATTACCCAACAAAAGCTATTTATCAAAAAATTATCACTTATTTATAACTAATTTAAGATTACTTTGATACTATTTTTCATACGTAAAAGAGCCTAGTTTAGCACTATAACGGCTTCTTTTTAAGTGTATTAGTTATGGTTATGAATAGAAAATGTCCTAAAACGATTTAGGCAAAAGGAGAGTATATGCAATTAGGTTTCCTAGTTGATTTGCATCTGTGTATGGGATGTAAAGGATGTGAGATCGCATGTAAAGTGGAAAATGAAGTGCCACTTAGTACATGGAGACTTCGTGTTAAGTATGTGGATGTGGGAACTTTCCCAGAGACAAAAAGAACTTTTACCCCTCTTAGATGTAATCACTGTGAGAATGCTCCTTGTGTGAGAATTTGTCCAGTAAGTGCTTTGCATTATTTGGAAAATGGGATTGTCAATATTGATAAAGAACGCTGTATTGGCTGTGCAGGTTGTGTTATGGCTTGTCCTTATGGTGCGATTTATATAGATCCTCAAACGCAAACTGCAGATAAGTGTACTTACTGTGCACACCGCGTTGCATCTTCAATGATGCCATCATGTGTAGTTGCTTGTCCAGTTCAGGCAAATATTTTTGGCGACTTGGATGATCCAACATCAAACATCTCTAAATATATCCAAAAGAACCAAAGTAATGTTCAGGTTAGAAAACCAGAAAAAGGTACAAACCCTCATCACTTCTATGTAAATGGTGGTAATGTTAGCTTAAATCCTCTTGCTTCAAAGAGAGTAGAAGGTTTTTCACTGTTTAACAATATAACTACACTTCCAGTAGGAGGAGCGCACTAATGGCGGCACATGAAATTTTAGCAGCAACAAATGCTGTGGTTACTTTAGACGTGGCACTTCCTGGAATAGTTTGGCCTTGGTTGGTTACAGTTAATATGTGGGCGAAGAGTATCGGTACTGGTGTTATCTTCATGTTGTTTTTACTTATTAGGACACATCCAGATCAAGTAAAAGGCTTAAGATTTCCTACAACCGTAGTAGCTCTTATCTTTATCCATATCTTTTTACTTTTTACTCTAGCGGACTTGCATCAACCATTTAGAATGTGGCATATTTTCTTCTATCCTCATCTATCTTCAGCGATTACTATCGGTGCATGGATGGCAACTCTGTTTGTAGGATTACTTTTCCTTCTTGCCTTTGTAAGCTTTATCAAAAAAGATAATGAACTCTTTGACAAGATACTAACTTGGGTAGTGATTTTAGCAATCCCAGTTACACTCTATACAGCAGCGCTTATGTCACAGTGTACAGCTCGTGAACTATGGCAGATGCCAACAGAGTCGGCTCAAATGGTTTTTGCAGCACTTCTAGCTGGATCAGCATTTATGATCTTGCTAGGTGGCAATAAACTAAACTACGAAGCTAAGAAGACTCTAGGTGTAGTCTTAGGTCTAAGTGCTTTAATGTCTTTTACTCTATATATGTCAGAGTATATCTTTGGACCTATGAAAGCTGAAGAAGTTGCTTTTATCTTAGAATATATCAAAGGTGATGGACCATATACAGTGATGTTTTGGTTAGGTCAATGGATAACATATCTCTTACCGATGCTTCTTATCATCTTAAGTAGAGCTTCAAAGAGCGAGAGTCTTTTAAAACTTGCAGCGTTATTAGCGCTTGTAGGTCTGTGGTTAGTTAAGCATGTTTGGCTAACAATTCCACAATTATTACCAATGAGTTAGGGAGAATTAGATGTATTTACAAAGTAGAAGAA
>NZ_JALOAN010000023.1 GCF_023228785.1 Sulfurimonas sp. | reverse complement strand
AGTAGCTTCTCATCATTAAATGGTTCAACACTTTGGTTTGTGCTTCTTTTGATTTTTATATCTTCAAGTAGATAACCTCTATGCTCACTTCCATCATTTTCATAATGATTTGGTAAGTCATCAAAGCTTAGATCTCTAAAGCCAGCCTTTAGTCCAAGAGATGAAGTGTACAATATTGTATCTTCGGCAACTAGCCCTAACTCATTTGCAATGTCATTTAACTCATAGCCATGGTAAGGAAGTGCTGCGTTTGTTGGGTTTACTCTCTTGTTTATAGAAGTTAGTGTCCCCTCTTGTTGGTTCATTGCAGGCATATCTAAATCACCGTTACCTAAAGCAGTTATAGTAAAGTCTGCTTTTGTGTTATACCCAACGGTAAAGGAACCTCTCTCATCATCAAGATCACAAATAAGAGCGACACCTAAAGAGTTAGTAAGTGGTGGGATTATAGTTAATTTAATATCACTACATTTCTCAACTAATGCAACAAGTCTTGCAATGTTTTTAGAGTTTGGATGATTATACATATCCTCTCCTACAATCATTGCGAAACTATCTTTTTTATTAAGGTTTTTCTCTAAAGTTTCCATAAAACTATCATCTAGCCCTAAGATTTCTAAAAGAGCGTTATCATCAACTTCTACCTCTTTAGATACTTTTTTAGGCACCATTTTTTTCTTTTCTATCTCAACTTCTTCCTCTTCACCAGTTTCTTCATTTAGTTTCATCTCTTTAACAATTTCTACAACTTCTTCTTTTATAGTCTCTTCTATAGTCACCATCTTTTTAGAGTGAAAACCATCTAGATACTCAAACACCTTTACGGGAAGTTTTTCTTTGTCTGCAAATAAGTCTAAGATAAGGTAGAGTGCAACTTCTTCTTGAAGTGGAGCGTGAGTAACTGTCATAATGCTCTTGCCAAGTCCCTCGATAATTGGATCTTTAAGAGGGTGAAAATATAAACCAGCACCTTTATTTACAGTCATGGAGTTGTTAAGTGCGTATCTCGCATTTGGATTGTCACTCTTGAGTGCAGCACCTATTGAGATAACAAAGTTAGAGTTATGAGTGGATTTTAAGTCTCCGCTATAGAGCATACTTCCACTTACCTCACTATAGTTTTTCAAAAAGGTCTGATATGATTTTGCTTCTTTATTTATAAGCTTATAGCCATGTTTTTCTTTTAAACTTTGTAGTATAAAAGCCTCTTCATTTGTTATGGTAGAAGTAAACTCTATAGTGTCAGCCTTCTTAAAAGCTTCTATAGCAGATGCAAAGGCTTTTTCATCTTTAGATGCGACTCTATTTTCATAATCAAATCCATATCTACCTGCTCCACAAAGTGAAACATAGTTCCACTCATTCATAACTCTATAAATTTTTCTCGTATCGTCTGAAACACTTGTATGTTTTACATCGTAATATATTTGACACCCTGCAGAACAGTGTCCACAAGTTGCAGGAACCTGGGTTAACTCCCATGCGTTTGATTTGTACATAAAGTGAGTATCTACTAATGCTCCAACAGGACAAACTGCTGCACACTCTCCACAACTTGTACAGTCAAGAACATCAGTTCCATTTGTAAGTCCGATAAGTGATTTATTTAGTTTGTTCCACATTGAGTAAGCATCTTTTGGCATACTCTCTTTATACTCAGCTTCAAGTGCATCTCCGCCGCGAGGAACAGTCTTAAGAGAGTTATCACCTATCATATCCTTACATACAGTCACACATCTCTCACAAACTATACAAAGACCTGGATCATAGTGGATATGCCCCCAATCATGTGAACTTCTATCTACATCTTTTACTGCATAACTTTGAGAATCAACTCCCATCTCTAGAGTATAGTTTTGTAGTTCACATTCGCCTGATTGGTCACACACGCCACATTGAAGAGGATGGTTTACATCGTAAACTTCCATAATCGCACGGTGCTCTTTAGCAATTGTTTCTGTCTTTGTTGTAATGCTCATGCCTTCTTTGCTTTTTGCATTACAAGCATAAACTTGTTTGCCATCAGCTTCAACAAGACAGATACGACAAGCTAGAGTCGGGCTACATCTTGTTAAGTAGCAGATAGCTGGAATAAAGATATCATTAGCACGAGCGGCATTTAAAATATACTCTCCCTCTTGCGTCTGGATCTCTTTACCATCAATATTTATAGTAATTTTATTCATTATACTACTCTCACTATTTTGGTTTTTTCAAATCTATATCTACTTGAATCAAGTGTCCCATCAAAAGTAGGATTTAGTGCTATCGTACCTTTTAGATCACTATCGAGCTTAAACTCTCTTTGCAAAGTTTTAGAGTTAAAAGTCATCTCTATTTTATCTCCATCGGAGATTTTTGCAGCTGCTGCAAACTGAGCTGAGCCTCTTAAAGTTATATCTTTTTCTAATTGCTTTGTCTTGTTTGTATATGCATTAAACTGTAAGACTGGATTTGAATGATATATAATTGTACCATTGAATTCTGGTAAATCCTCTATTTCTTCTAGTTCTCCATAAGCTTCACACATTATCTCATCAAGAATATAACCTCTGTTGTCCTCTCCATCTTTAGATAAAAAGTTTTGCAACTTATCAAATTCAACTGCTTTAAATCCAGCTTTTTTATCTAATTCATCTGTATAATCAACTGTATTTCTAGCCTTTATTCCACAAGCTACTGCAAGATCATTTAGAGTATAACCCTCATAACTAAGTGCAACATTGGTAGGTAGAACTCTATTGTCAACACTTACAAAAGTTCCCTCTTGCTGATTTAGTGCTCCAACATAAAAATCTGCCGACCCAACCGAAGAGATAGTAAAATCTCCCTTTGCGTTATAACCTACAACCGAGTCTATATTTTCATCTAGATCTAGATCACAAATTAGAGAAACTCCAAGAGTGTTTACATCATTTGGGATTACAACTAAAGAAAATGAGCTATATTTTTCTATCATCGCTGCAAGTTTTGCTATGTTTTTTGAACGCTTATGTGAGATGATATCGCTTCCAATAATTAAAACACGGTTTTGTGCTCTTGTGAATGATTTCATCATAAGGTCAAACTCTTCTTCACCAATATTACTCTCTGCACCTAAGTAACCAAGATCTAGATCATCAAAAAATGCTCTCTCACTCTGGCTTAGTTCTACATCTGCAAGTATCGCATTTGCTAAAAGAGCCATTACACCCTCTTCAGTTCCAACTTCATACTTCATAAGTTGAGTGATAGTGTTTTGCATAAGCACATCTTCTATAGGATGTGCATAAACTATCTTTGCACCATTATGCTTTGCAGCAGTAGTTAGCGCATATCTTACAGCTGGATTATCAGTTGCAACTTTGCTTCCTATAATAATGGCAGCATCCGCTTGTTTTATAGCATCAAGTGAACCACTATGGTGTAGTTTTGAACTAATAGAACTATAAGAGTTCATAAACTCTTGATATTTTCTAGCATCTTCATTAAAGAGCTTGATCCCAAGTTTTTGCTTTAAAAGGTTTAAGATATGAGCTTCTTCATTTGTTATCATAGATGAAAAACGAATCGCTTTAGCACTCATGAGAGCCTCTTTTGCTCTTAAAAATGCTACTTTATCGCTAACATTTTTGTTATCAAAATCAAAACCAAATCTTCCTGCACCACAAAGTGATGTGTATTCAAAATTATTTTTTACTCTATAGATAGAATCATCTCCGTTTATTGATGTGTGTCTTGTCTCATACTCTAGTGGACAGCCACCAGAACAGTGTGCACAAGTAGCTGGTACTTGGCTAAGCTCCCAAGCATTTGCACTATACTTGAAATTTGAGCTAATGAGTGCCCCAACAGGACAGACTGCTATACACTCTCCACAAAAAGTACAATCAAGAACATCTGAGTTTTTAGGGATAATTCTTGAACTGTAACCACCAAATTCTATGTCAATAGCATCATCGCCTATAACCTCATTACAAACATGAACACACTTCTCACATAAAATGCACAGAGACTCATCATAATTTATAAGTCCCCACTCTTTTACGCCCTTTGACTGATCACGAGCTGAGAAGTTTTGTCTACTTACATTAAACTCTAGTGTTTTATTTTGTAAGTCACACTCGCCTGACTTATCACAAACACCACACTCTAGCGGATGATTTACATCATAGAGCTTCATGATATTTGTTCGCTCACGCTCTAGTTCTGGAGTATTTGTTGTTATCTCAATGCCCTTAGTTGGTGGAGTGTTACAAGAGAGCACAAACCCATCAACTCCACTCGCTTCAACCACACACATACGACAAGATGCACACGGCGTAGTTTTTGAGATATAGCACATTGTCGGGATGTAGATATCATGTCTGCGAGCTACATTTAGTATTGTCTCACCTCTCTTTGCTTCTACAGAGATACCGTCAATTTTAAAATTAATCAAATCACTCATATATCCCCTCCCCTTTAAGTTGCTATCATTGCTATGTAGTAGCAACGCATACAGCGGTCAGCTTCACTAATCGCTTCTTCTTGAGTAAATCCAAGATTTACCTCTTTGTTATTCGTTATACGAATATCAACTGCTAATTTTTGACTATTTTGTCTAGGAAGACCTGGGAGCCAACCTGTTACTTTTTCTTTTTTATCATAGACTCTGAGTTTACGAAGATGGTCTTCCATAATCTCATCATCACTTAGTGTGATCTCTCCACTATGTAAGTATCTATTCATAACTGATGCAGCACGTTTTGCTTGACCTACTGCATTTACAATAGTCATAGGACCATATTCACAATCTCCTGAAGCAAAGATACCTCTTTTTGATGTCATATAGTCTTTACCATTTGTCTTAATAGTTCCCCAAGAAGTCATCTCTAACTCCCACTCTTTTGGAAGTAGATCTAAGTCAGCTGATTGAGAGACTGCTGGAATTATATAGTCAGTCTCTATGCTATAAGATGCACCTTCAACTTTAACTAACTGAGCACGACCTCCGTCTGGATCTGGAACTAACTCAAACTTATCTATAAGAAGTGATTTTAAAACATCTTCTTCATCAACCATAGTATTAACAGCTGAGTGAAAAAGAAACTCAACACCCTCTTCTACTGCTTCATGGTACTCTTCATAAGTAGTGTTTTTAATGATAGTTTCTTCATCACGACGATAGATCATATAGACTTTTTTAGCATTTGCACGAATAGCACAACGGACAACATCCATAGATGTAAATCCACCACCAACACAAACAACAGTTTTACCACTTAGATCTACTCTCTTGCCTATCTCATACTTATCCCAAAGGTTGATTTTGTCTAGCATCTCAATAGCTGACCAATAACCTTTTATCTCAGGTCTCTCATTATCACAACGGATCTCTTTTGATATTCTAGTTCCAGTTGCAACCATCATAGCATCGTATTCTTTCTCAAAGCGTCTCATATCATCAGCGCTAATTTTGCTATTAGTTATGAAATTTACGCCCATATCTCTAACGCACTCAATGTCTTGGTTATACTTATCTACAGGCATTCTATATTCAGGAACACCAACTGCAACCTCGCCACCAAGAACTGGAAGCTCTTCATAAACATCAACTTCAACACCCTCAGCCGCTAAGTAGTAAGCATTTGTAAGCCCTGCAGGACCAGCACCGATAACTGCTACTCTTTTGCCATTTTTTTGTTTTTTCTCTATAGGGTGAAAAAATCCAAAACCATGATCAGTTTCATAATCAGCTCCAAGACGCTTTAGCTCCATAATAGATATAGGCTCATCAAGATTTGTTCTTCTACAAGCATCTTCACATGGATGAGGACAAACACGACCACAAACATGAGCTAGCGGCATAGTCTGCCTTGTAGCTTCAAGCGAGTCATCAAACCTCAGATCTCTAACACCCTCGATATAAGCAGGAATATCAACATGAGCTGGACACATATCAGTACATGGTGCGGTTATTTTTGCGATATAACTAACATCATCATTGTAGTGCTTAGATGGTTTTTGATTGTTTATACAATCCATAAAGACATCTTCAAAGTGAGTCATAAGATCTATAATAGGATTTGGAACAGTCTTTCCAATCTCACACTTTGAAGTGATCTGCATACTCTTGCCAATCTCTTTTAGATGATCCATATCGCTAATAGATCCCTCTCCACGAGCAATTTTATCTAGCTGATCATAGAGAATTCTGCCACCCCATCTACCAGGTGCACACCGTCCACAGGCTTCAGAATATACTTGGTATTGTGCAGCGTACTCCATAGCAAGGCGGATAACATCGACATCCTCGTTAAAGAGTGAGACTCCATCCCAACCTATAAAAGCTTTAGATTCACGATGATCATCATAAGTTGCTGGCAAATTATAAGCCGACTCTTCCCACTCGTCTTGAGGTTTGCCGACATTATTAACCAGTTCACCGTTCCAAGTAGAAAAATATACTTTACTCAAAATAAATCCCTAAGCTTTTTTAGCCACGATAGTCCAATCGACTTCGTTAAATTTTAAAGAGTTCATCAACTCATATCCGCTTTTCTTTACCAAATCTGCTGATTTTTGAATAGGAGAAAAATCACCTATTTCAAATAAAAAAATTGCAACTTCACCTACACCATGAGTTTCTAAAATCTCTTTCATTCTAGGCTCGAAATCTGACTTTAAGTGTCTTAAATCATATCTTTTCATTATCTGTCAACCTCTCCAAAAACTATGTTAGTCGTACCAATAATAGAAACAACATCTGGAATATAGTGACCTGGTAGTAGATCTGTTAAGATCCCTGTATGCCAAAAAGATGGAGCACGAACTTTTAGTCTATATGGATATGGACCGCCTTGAGAGTTTATGAAAAATCCCAACTCTCCTTTTGGTGATTCAGTAGCTACATAAACTTCTCCGACGGGAGGTCTCATACCTTGAGTAACAAGCACAAAGTGCTGCATTAAAGAGTAGTTTTGAGTCATAATATCTAGCTTTGGAGCTGAGACATACTTTGGAGCGTGAGCCATAAGTTCAGTTTGCCCATCTTTTACACACTTCTCATACATATCTATAGTTTGATAGAGTATCTTTGCAGACTCCCTCATCTCTTCCATAAAGATACGATATCTTGCAAAGTTATCACCCTTATCTGAAAAAGGCACATTAAACTCTACTTCATCATAAAGTTCATAAGGTTCCTCTTTGCGAATATCCCAAGCTACTCCTGAAGCTCGAAGCATTGGACCTGAACAACCCCATGAAAGAGCCATCTCAGTTGATACTGTTCCAACCTCTTCCATTCTCATAAGCCAAATACGGTTAGTATCTAAGAGATCTTCATATGTTTTGATATTTTCTGGAAATTTATCTAAGAATGCCTTAAGTTGTGCAATAAAACTATCTTGAATATCTAGTGGAACTCCACCAATACGAATAGCAGCATGAGTAAGTCTTGCTCCACAATAACCCTCGATAATATCCATCAAGTATTCTCTTTCTCTAAATGCATAAAGAAAAACAGTCATTGCACCAATATCTAGTGCAGTTGTTGCAAGCCAAAAGATATGAGACATAAGGCGGTTTATCTCTAAAAGCATCATACGGATAACTTTTGCACGACGAGGAACTTCTAAACCAATAAGCTTCTCAACAGCGAGAGCAAAACCGTAATTATTGGCAGATGATGCGATGTAGTCCATACGGTCAGTAGTTGGCATGAACTCATTGTAGATCATGTTCTCTGCCATCTTCTCCATCCCACGATGAAGGTAACCTATATCTGGATGAGCTTTTGTTATCATCTCTTGTTGAAGATGAAGCATTAAACGCAACTGTCCATGAGCTGATGGATGTTGTGGACCGAAGTTTAAGATAAGCTCATTGTCTTCTCTATCAAAACTGATATTCTCAAAAAACGGGGTTAATCTATTTTTTATTTGTGCCATATCTCTACCTATCTTTGAGGATCATCAATAACAACTGATGACTTTCTATCAAATTTTTTAATCAAGAAAACCCCACCTTCTTCTTGGTAGGACTCTTGATGCTTAGGCTCTTCGCCTGTAATTTCAGCTCCCTTAGGTACTTCATGGCCTAAAAGAGAAAATCTTTGTGAGTCATAACGATCAACTCTCGCAGTGTCACGAATTTCTGGGCCTATGATATCTCTTGCTTCTTTGCCAAAAATCTTATCTACTTCATACCATGCGGCAAACTCATCACCTTGTAGAGGATAAGTCTTAAGCAGTGGGTGACCTTGCCAATCATAAGGCATAAGGATTCTCTTCATAAAAGGGTGTCCATTTGCTTCTATGCCAAACATATCAAACATCTCTCTCTCAGACCAATCAGCCGAGCGAAAAAGTTTTTCAACTGAATTTATTGCTTGGCCTTTTTTTATAAAAGTTTTTATACGGATTCTTTTTCTCTTTGCCATACTTAGCATTTGATAAAAAACCTCAAACCCATCGCGATCTGCTATCCAGTCAATAGCACTCAGCTCTGAGAGTTGAGAGTAGGTTTGTTCATTTTTTAAAAGCTCTAAAACTTTAAAATTATCTTCTGGTTTTATATAAATGACTAATTGTCCAACTTGTATATAAGCATCTAGCACTTCAACTTTGGCTTTAATAGCTTCTAAGTCTGCACTAAAGAGCTCATCACTCTCTGGTGCACTCTTAGCGACTTGTGGAGACTTGTAAAATCTATCTGTATAGTATGGTTTTTTCTGTACATCATCTTTAGGTTTATAAGCTCTCATTACATTAACCTTTTTGCTTTTTGTGCTCTTGAAGCGTGATTTGCACGAATCTTTTTCTGTAGTAGCATAACGCCATATTGAAGTGTCTCAGGGCGAGGTGCACAGCCAGGGAGATATAGATCTACTGGAATGATTCTATCTACTCCTTGAACAGTTGCATAAGTGTTAAACATACCGCCAGTATTTGCACATGAACCCATAGAGATAACCCATCTAGGCTCAGTCATCTGGTCGTAGAGTCTTTTTATGAACTCTGCGTGTTTTTTTGTAAGCGTTCCAGCAACTATCATAACATCGGCTTGTCTTGGAGATGCACGAAAGATGGTTCCAAAGCGGTCAAAGTCATATCTAGATGCACCAGATGCCATCATCTCAATCCCACAACATGCAAGACCGTAAGTCAGTGCCCAAAGCGAATTTGAGCGACCCCAGTTAACTATTTTATCTATACTTGTGAGTGCTACAGGTAAACCAGCATTTTGCGTATAATTTACTTTATGTTGTGCCATTCAAGTGCTCCTTTTTTCCATGCGTATATAAAACCGATAGTTAACAAAAATATAAACATTAACATCTCAGCAAAACCAAACCAACCAAGTAGCCTAAAATCTACCGCCCATGGAAACATGAAAACGATCTCAACATCAAATAGTAAAAACAGAAGTGCAAATAGATAAAACTGCGGCGAAATTCTATTTGGCTGTTTAGTTACCTCTGGTCCACACTCGTAAACCGAGAGTTTGATTTTTTCACTATCCTTAGCTGCTAATGCACGACTCGCTAAACGAGCTATTACCGTTGTAGTTTTAAATGCACCAAATGTTATAACAAATAGTACAAATACACCAAAATACGGATTTGAAGTCACTATATGCTCCATACAACCTACCTTTAAATAATTTTTTCCTTGTTTACTCACAAAAGGGTCAAGAAAAAACAGTTAGTGCACTATATCAAAAAGAGTATTAAATATAATATACAAAAAGTAGAAGAATTTTAAAATGTCACTAAATGATACATCTTTTTTTGAAGTTTGTAACATAGGGGTAGATTTGTAACATTAGTAGTTTTTATAGGTGCAAAAGTGCTGAAAAGCTCCTTAAGATAGAGATTATATTTTATTTGAATAATTATAAGAATGTGTAATATAGAGACATTTTGATTTTTTCTGAGTTATCTTACGTTGTATTTTTATGAATATACAAAGATTTAACACTACCTATTGATCAAACCAAGCCTACTGATATTAAGCCACATTTTTGATTGTGTTGATATAATTTTATTCAATTAAAGTGAGTCTTATATTTAGAAATTAGATCTCGACTTTGTAGCCCTCAAAAACATTATCTTAGCTACTTATCTACAAGTAGTTTAGCAACAAAAAAGGAAAAAATTGTTAGCAAAATATTTAAAAAAAGATGAATGGTTTGGAAACATCAAAGGTGACACTCTCTCTGGAATCGTAGTAGCATTAGCACTTATCCCAGAAGCTATCGCTTTTTCTATTATTGCAGGTGTGGATCCAAAAGTTGGTCTTTATGCCTCTTTTTCTATCGCGATTATCACAGCATTTTTTGGTGGTCGTCCTGGGATGATTAGTGCAGCAACTGGGGCTATGGCTCTACTTATGGTTTTACTTGTTAAAGAGCACGGCTTAGAGTATCTCTTAGCGGCAACTGTTCTTACAGGTATCTTGCAAATGGTTGCTGGATATTTTAAACTCGGGCAGCTAATGAGCTTTGTTCCACGCGCAGTTGTAGTTGGTTTTGTAAATGCCTTGGCCATTCTCATCTTTATGGCGCAACTTCCAGAACTTACAAATGTTACATGGCATGTTTACGCTCTTACAGCTGCTGGACTTGGTATCATCTACCTCTTTCCTTATGTACCAAAGATAGGAAAGCTTCTTCCCTCGCCACTTGTTACTATTGTAGTAATAACTCTTGTAGCCATTTTTATGGGACTTGATGTTCGTACAGTAGGTGATATGGGTGCGCTCCCAGATACACTTCCTATCTTTTTAATTCCAGATATTCCTCTTAACTTTGAGACCTTTATGATTATCTTGCCATACTCTATATCACTTGCGATGGTTGGTCTGTTAGAATCTCTTATGACTGCTACAATTGTTGATGATCTAACAGACACAAAAAGTGATAAAAATAGAGAGTGTAAAGGGCAAGGGATTGCAAATATAGCAGCAGGTTTTACTGGTGGTATGGCAGGTTGTGCGATGATAGGACAATCAGTTATAAATATAAAATCAGGTGGACGAGGTCGTCTCTCTACTTTTTTAGCTGGTTTCTTTTTGCTTATCATGGTTGTGTTTTTAAGTGATATTATCTCTGTCATCCCCATGGCTGCACTTGTAGCTGTTATGATTATGGTCTCCATTGGAACTTTTGATTGGGGATCTATTAAAAATCTTAAAACTCTTCCTATCTCTACAAATGTAGTGATGCTCTCAACTGTTGTTGTTGTTGTATTTACGCACAACTTAGCTCTTGGTGTTTTTGTAGGTGTGCTTCTAGCTTCACTTTTCTTTGCAAATAAGATCAGTCATCTTATGTACAATGAAAGTTCTTACGATGAAGTCAATGATACTCGTACATATAGAGTTGTCGGACAAGTATTTTTTAACAGTGCAGACAAACTTTATGATTCTTTTGATTTTAAAGAAGTTGTAGAAAATGTTGTGATAGACTTATCAAACGCTCATTTTTGGGATATTTCAGCTGTTCATGCTCTTGATAAGGTAGTTATAAAACTTCGCCGTAATGGTGCAGATGTAAAACTCATTGGACAAAACAAAGCGAGTGCTACAATCATCGATAGATTTGGGATCCACGATAAGCCAGAAGAGATCAAAAAAATGATGGGAGGACATTAGAATTATGCAAAATATTAACGATATAAATGAGGCAATTTTCGCCTGTGTAGATGGTTCAAAGTTTTCAGAAGCTGTTTGTGATTATGCGCTTGAAATTGCAGAGCAACTCAAGCTACCATTAGTACTTCTAAACACCATAGAACACCCAAACATTTCTTCAATAACTAACCTCTCTGGAAACCTTATTTTAGGAGAAAGAGAAGATCTACTAGAAGATCTCTCAGAAGAAGATGCAGTTAAGAACAAAGAAACTCGCACAAAAGGTAAAGAACTTCTCTCTTCACTTAAAGCAAAAGTTCTTACAAAAGGCTATACAAACGTTATTACGCTTCAGCGTCATGGTACACTCTATGAAAATCTCAAAGATTTCGAAGATAAGCTTCGTGTAGTTCTCTTTGGCGTCTCAGGTATGGGAAGCTTAGATGAAGAGATGGAGATAGGTGCTGGAGTCGAAGACATCATCCGTGATATAGATGCACCCATTATACTTATCAACAAAGATTACACACCTATCAAAAAAGTAATGATCGCCTTTAATGGTGCAAGTGGATCTGTACGCGCTCTTGAAGAAGTATCTGCATCACCGATGTTTGCAAAAGAGATAAAACGCTATATCGTAACTGTAGATAAAAATATACAAAAAGCTCAAGATCTTTCACATCAAGCAAAAGATCTTATCCAAGACTTATCTCTTAATTGTGAATATATTTCAAAGGAAGGAGAGGCGTTAGAGAGTATTTTAGACTCTATTGCAACTAATGATATTGATATTCTTGCTATTGGATCTTATAGCCATGGAAAAATCAAATCTGCTCTCTTTGGAAGTTTTACCACCAAACTTATCAAAAATGTAAAAATTCCACTTATTGTTTTAAAATAAGTAAGCAAGCTATTTAAAAGTATTTGAGAGTTATAATTTTTTATACTAATAGTTAAAAGGAGTTCTAATGTATTTTTCTAAAACAGTAGCAATTTTATTGCTAACAAGTTCTTTGACCTTTGCTCAAACTCTAGAAGATGGAAGATTTTATATAGGTGCAAATATAGGAATGAACATACCAACTGTAGATGCACAGAGTAATGATGATGGAAGAAAATCATCTATGACACTTGGCAAAGCTGCTGCAATGTATGATTTACATGTTGGTTGGCGTATATATCTAGAAAATAGTTTTCATGGTATTGAGTTTTCATTTAAAGATTCAAATGCTGAGGGGAACTATGTGATGAATGCTTCATCAAATTTTGGCGGTGATTTTTATACTAATAAATCATATGATCTTAGTTATAAAGGCGGTTACGAGTTCACACCTAAAACATATCTAACTGGTCGTATTGGATATGGAAGAATAGATGTTGCTCACTCTATCAGAGGCAGTAGTGAAATTCTAAATGGAACATTTAATGATTCTATAAACGCTTTTATTTTAGGTTTAGGTTTAGAGTATGCCATAACTTCAAATGTAAACATGACTGCTGAATACAATTATCGTTTTGGAGAAGATATTGAAAAACGACATATGTATTTAGATAACAGTGGAGACTATACGGATATAAAAGGTGATTTCACAGATCATTCTCTTTTACTGGGTGTAAATTACCTATTTTAATATTTTTCTTGCTCCACACCCACCCCTTGGGTGGAGTGCAAACAGATCCCTATGCACTCTTCTTTTCTTATAGTTCATTATCAATACATCAAATTCGCTCGTAACTTATCTCTAGTGGAGTGAGGTATATAAGTACCTAGCATCTTAACCGTGTTGGCAAAGTAGGATAACTCTTCAAGTGCAAGTATTACATTTGCTTCATCTGGATGCCCATCTATGTCTATGTGAAACTGAGAAAGCGTTAAGGTTCCACTTCCAGAATAACTCTCTATTTTTATAATATTTACACCATTAGTTGCAAAGCCACCAAGTACTTTATAGAGTGCTGCTGGTATGTTTCTTACTTCAAATAAAATAGAAGTAATGTATTTTTGATCTACTTCAAACTCAGGAATAGTCTGTTTTTTTGAGAGCACAAGAAAGCGAGTAGTATTGTTTTTTATATCTTGAAACCCTTCTTCTAAAATCTCTAAGTCGTAGATCTCAGCCGCTAAACTAGATGCTATTGCAGAGTGAGTCTTGTCTTGCATATCTATAAGTTCTTGTGCAGATCCTGCTGTGTCAAACTTTGCACGAGCTTCAAGATTGTACTTTTCTATGTGAGCTTTACACTGGGCAAGTGCTTGAGGATGAGAAGACACGCTCTTTAGATCTTGTAGTTTTGTGTTTGGAAGCACAAGAAGACAGTGGTTGACTGGTTGGTAATACTCATCCACAATAAATAGTTTCATCTTTGGTATAAGTCTATAGATCTCTTCTACTCTACCAGCAGTTGAATTCTCCATAGGAATCATCGCAATGTCAGCTTTACCCTCTTCAACCAAATACATAGTCTCATCAAAAGATCTACACGCTATTACTTCATACTCAGGAAATTTATTGTAACAAGCTAAATGAGAGTAAGCCCCTTTTACACCCTGAAATGCAACTTTTTTTTTCATCTTTTTTTTCCTTTTTCTTCTACATTTTATGAAGTTTTAGTTTTGAGATTATACATAAATTAAGGTTTAGCCTAAATACTTTAATATTAAAAATATTTATACTTCTAAAAACGATATAATCTCTTTTTTAAAAATACTAAAAAGCACTCTTATGAAATACTTAGTTACTCTACTTTTTTTTACTTCTTTACTCTTAGCAAAACAGGACTTTACAATACAACCAGCTGGAATAATTCAACTCCGATATGACGCCCACCATATAGACTACACCTCTTTGGGGCAACAAGTATTAAAAGAAAAAGAGATCACTTATAATGACTATATAGTAGGTGGAACTCTTGGCGTGCAAGCTTCATGGGAGGGCTTTACTTTAAATACACTTGCTTATGGAGTAGGAAGACTTCATAGTAAAGATGAAAATAATCTCAAAAATGTAAAGTCTTTTTATAACAACGATTTAGATGGTTTTTTATATGTAGGTGAATTAAGCATTAAAAAAAGCTTCGATGCTCACTCTGTGACAATAGGCAGACAAACTTATGACACTCCTTTAGTAAATAAAAACTTCCGTATTACTCAAAACGCTTATGAGGGTTTAAACTACAGTTACGCTAACGGTGCTTTTAATTTTAAGAGTCTCTACTTTTACAAAATAGCCTCTTCAACCATGGCAAATAATGTACCATTTAACCATAAATATGGCTTTTTAGGCTACGGTCTAGGTTACAACTCAGGCGGTTACACAACTCTCTCAAAACACATTATAAACAAAGATCTTGCAACTAATGGAGCTATTCATTTTCTTGCTAAATATGGAGAAAAAGAACAACACCTGAGTTTTGAAAATCTTTTTGTAGATAATTTTTTCAACACTTTAAATCTTACTCTCTCATATAATATAGAAAATTTTTATATAAAAACAGGAATGATCTACCAATTTTCAGTAGGCGATAAACATATAGAAAAACACATTGAACCTGCTCAATTTGGTAAAAAACTAGAATCATATCACTATCAACTAGAACTAAAATACAAAAATGAAAAAGTTCAAATAGCTTATAGTATAGCTTCAACTCCTAGCAATAAAAACGCCATATATAATGGTACTTTAATGAGCCCATTTTCAAATCAAGCCTCTTGGTTAGTAGGTCTTAACACTTCTCACTCAACCATTGCAGACACTCTTTCGCAAAAAATCTCTTTACTTACTCACACAAAGTTTTATAAGATCCCCATCGTGTTTTCAACTGCTTATATTAGGTATGACATTGGCAAAAATAACAATTTAACAGCAAACGCTATAGATACATCAGAACTCTATTTGCACTTACAAGGCTATTTCTCAAAAAACATAAGTGCAAAGATCCAGTACTCTTATGTGCAAAATTATGATCCACTAAGATACAAGTCATTTAACACAAAACTAGCCTTAGAGTATAAGTTTTAAAACTTCTTCATATGTTTTGTATCCAGAAGACATCTCTACAACTTTGTTTTGTTTTACATAGATCAGACTAGGCATTCCTCTAGCACCGAGCTTTGCTGCTAGTGCAAAATCACTCTCAAGTTCTTTTCTCATCTCTTTAGAGTTAAAATATTTTTCAAACTCAGCAATGTCAATATTAAACTCTTCACATATGCTGTGGTAAAATTCCAGTTTTGTTGGATCTAGCCCTTTTGCATAAAACTTTTCTTGAATTTTAGAGAAAAACTTTAGTGCAGTTGAACTATTGTCATCTTTGTCTTTTAGCATTTTTTTTACAATAAAAACACTAAGACAAGCTGGCTGGGTGTCATAGTTAAACTCTTGTAGATCTAGTAGTGAGTAGACAAATTTTTGACCTGTTTTTTTATGGATGTTTTGCCATTCGTTTTTTAAAAAACCTCTAAACTGCTCAGTCCAAGGATCTCCACCACCAATTCTAAGTCCACCTAAAACCACACTAAACTTTATGCCCTCTTTTGCACAAAACTCTTGTATTTTTTTAAGCTCCTCAGACATTCCCCAACACCAAGAACACATAGGATCACCTACATAAAAAAGCTCCGCTTGTTCAACATTGAGGTCTACTTCTTTGTCGCCATAACTACCGATCTCACATAAACCAGTTTCACTATCACATGTTTGCATCTATATATCCTTTAATTTCGTACTCTTCGCAAACTCTCTACCAAAGCTTTCGCAAGACTCTAGTTCTTGCAGATCTGGTGTCCACTCTACTCTTAGTCCTTCATTTACAAGTTCAAACCCACTCTCTTTTAATTTTTCATTTAAAACTTTAACGCTCTCGCCACTCCAACCGTAAGATCCAAAAGCTGCCGCCTTTTTTTCTTTAAAGCCTAGTGATTTTATAAGCTCAAATGTGGAGGCTAAAGAGGTTAGAACTCCTTTGTTTACTGTTGGAGATCCGACTAGTATTGCTTTTGACTTGAATACTTCGGACATTACATCGTTTTTGTCTTTTTTACTTAAGTGTAAGAGTTTTACTTTTACCTCTTTGTCTTCTTGCATTAAACCTTTTGCAATAGCTTCTGCCATAACTCTTGTCGCATCCCACATTGTGTCGTAAAGTATTGTGATCTGGTTCTCTTTGTAGTTTGCCGCCCACTTTAAGTAGAGTTCAACTATTTGAGTTGGATTGTCTCTCCAGATCACACCATGAGAGGTACAGATCATATCGATCTCAAGGTTCATTGAAAGTATCTCTTCTATCTTTCTTGTGACTAGTTTATTATACGGGGTAAGTATATTTGCGTAGTATTTTAAGCACTCAATAAAGAGTTCACACTGATCAACTTCGTCGTTAAACAGAGCCGAAGTAGCGTAATGTTGTCCAAAAGCATCATTGCTAAAGAGAATATTGTCACCACTTAGATAACACGCCATACTGTCTGGCCAGTGAAGCATAGGCATCTCTACAAATGTAAGGGTTTTGTTGTTACCTAGATCTAGCGTGTCGCCACTCTTTACAACTACAAAGTTCCACTCTTGGTGAAATTGCCCTTTGAGTGATTTTACACAGTTCTTTGTGCAGTAGATCGGAGTATCAGGGATATAGCTCATAAGTTCTACAAGTGCGCCAGTATGATCTTTTTCTCCATGATTTATAACTATGTAGTCAATCTTTTGTAGATCTATCTTGTTTTTGAGATTTTTTATAAATACATCACAAAAAGACTCTGATACAGTATCTATAAGAACATTTTTCTCTTCTTGGATCAAGTAAGCATTGTAAGAGGAACCTTTATGCGTTGAATATTTAAAACCTTGATAGTGTTCTATCTCCCAGTCAACATTTCCAACATGATAGACATTGTTTTTTATATTAAAATACATTTTAGATTCCTTTTATTATTTTACGCACTAAAACGAACTCGTCCGTTTTAGTGGCAGGGACAATGTTGTCCCTTGCAACCCCCTAAAGCTACGAAAATGGATTTTCGAGAGTTACACAATTACTTGTTTAAAAAACCCATCGACTTTTCGCCATCAAAACTAGCATCTTTTTCTCTTCTTATCTCACGAACAAAGGCTTCAACGCTAAAGACTGGATCTGGCGTGACTGCTATGTTATAAGCCGTATTTTTAATGATCAAGCTTATTTGACCACCAGTTAGTGAGTACTTTGCAAGTTTTTCTACCTCAAAATCCTCTGTATATGGAGCATTGACTGGCAGCATTTTTTTCCAAAGACTAAGTCTTTGAGCCTCATTTGGCTTTTTAAACTCTATCTTATAATTAAAGCGTCTTGAGAATGCTTTGTCAATGTTCTCAAGCAAGTTAGTTGTAGCTATGAGCATACCTTTGAAGTTTTCAATCTGCTCTAAAAAGATGTTTTGCATCTGGTTATGCATCTGCTCAGATCCACTTGTTGTACCACTAGATCTAGCACCTAAGAACTGATCCGCCTCATTTAAAAGCAAAATTGGCTCTGTTTTTGTTTTCTCACTAAGATCATAAAAAGTATCAAAGATTTTGCGAACATTTTTCTCACTCTCTCCAACATACATAGAGAGGATCTTAGAACAGTCAAATGCTAAAACTTGACGTTTGAGAGATTTTGCGAGTGAATAAGCTGTCATTGTTTTACCAGTTCCTGCGTGACCGTAGAAAATTATCCTAGCATCAATTCCGCTTTTTTTATCTTTTACACCCCACTCAACTAAGCGACCAACTACCTCTTTATCAACTTGGCGCATCAAGTTCTCTAAAGTAGTCTCTGTATCTTTTGCCAAAACTACATCATCAAGTGAAGTCTCAGGCTCTATAAGCTCAAAAATATCTTGTTCAACTATAAGTGCATTTAGTTTTAGTCTGCGAACTTTTTTGTTTTTATGTGGATGAATGATACTTTGAAGCACATCATCAACGATATAAAATGCTCTTGAGATCCCACCAAAAGGATTTAACATCTCTTCGTAATCGATGATTCCCTCATTTACAAGGTTTGAGCTCTCTTCTAAAAGTGAACGATTTTTGATGCGCTCATACTCATCTAGTGAGATGAGATCTATAAGCGTGTTCATATCTCTTAGCGACGAATCAGATGCACTATACTCTTCACGAAGAAGAGCTAAAAAGATTATCTCTTCCTTGTATTGGAGCTTTTTTTGTTTGAAAAACTTATCTAAAATAAGCTTTTGAGGAGTTTGTTCCACTCTTAGATTGATTCTGTTTTCTAGAAGCTGAAGCTTTTGCTGAATTCTATCGATCCCCAAAGAGTGTTCATGTACATCTTGGCGTATTGTACTCATCTTTTGATAGAGTTCTATACGAAAAAACTGATCTTGAAGATACTCTAAGTGATCGCTATATGGCTTTATATCTGGCAATTCAACGTCACTTGCTCCATCTTGGAGTAGTTTTAAAAGTGATGGAGTTAGTCCAATAGCAGTGTTTAAAAGCTCTAGCGGTGTTATCTCTGAAACCTTTACAGGTGCGAAGCTTTGTTGATGGATCCAACCTAGTTCTAAAAGTATCTTTACTTCTTTTAAATGTTCTAAGTGCCTATAATCATCACTTGGATAAAGCTCGCTCAAAAGATCTAAAACTAAAATATCATCTTGACCTTGAAGATACTTTTTTGTCAAGTTTTGAAGCAGTAAAGCCTCATTTGCACTACACTTTAGTTGTGTAAATATTTGAGAGGTTTCTATGTTTTTTATCTCTATAAAATCAACTAATATTTTCAATAATATCCTTAAAATCGATAAGCTCAAACTCCTTGAGTTCAATCTTATATTTTATCACAAAACTCAAGCTTTAGACTTGAGTTTAAACATTTGAGCTCTTTAAACTCCTTCTTCAAAAGAGTATAAGAGCTCTATCTCCTCTTTCCAAATACTACTATCTATGGTCTCAAGTATTAGAGGGATATCATTCATCCTCTCATCATTCATAAGAAATTTAAAAGCATCAAGCCCTATTTCGCCCTCACCTATGGAGTGGTGTCTATCTTTTTTAGATCCTAGTGGCGGTTTAGAGTCATTTATATGCATGCCCCTTAAGTACTCAAAACCTACAATCTTGCCAAATTCATCCCAAGTCTTCTCATAAGCCTCTTTTGTTCTTATGTCATAACCTGCGACAAACATATGGCAAGTATCTATACAGACTCCAATGCGACTCTTATCTTCTACTTTTTCTATGATCTGTGCTAAGTGTTCAAACCTGTAACCTATGTTACTCCCTTGTCCAGCAGTGTTTTCTATAACCGCTTTAACTCCACTTGTTTGATCTAGTGCCATGTTTATGGAGTCTGCGATGATCTCTATACACTCATCTTCACTAATCTGCTTTAGGTGACTTCCTGGATGAAAGTTAAGTCTATCTAGCCCCAACTGTTCACATCTTTGCAACTCATCTACAAAAGCTTCACGAGACTTTTCCAACTTATCAGCTTCTGGATGACCCAAGTTTATAAGGTAGGAGTTATGCGGTAAAACATGTTTTGCTAAGATCCCACTCTCATCAAGCGCCTTTTTAAACTTGTCTATAGTATCAGCGTCTAGATCTTTTGCAACCCATTGTCTTTGGTTTTTTGTAAAAAGAGCAAAAGCTTTAGCTCCAATCTTGACTGCATTTTCTACCGCATTAAATACTCCACCACTTGCACTTGTATGTGCGCCTACAAATTTTTTACTACTCA
Organism: Sulfurimonas sp.; assembly: GCF_023228785.1. Classification (GTDB taxonomy): domain Bacteria; phylum Campylobacterota; class Campylobacteria; order Campylobacterales; family Sulfurimonadaceae; genus Sulfurimonas. The sequence goes on along the minus strand of NZ_JALOAN010000023.1, from coordinate 16,922 downwards.
TTATTTTGTATCCTTTATCTTAATTATTATTTTGTTCTTTCTATCTTTAAAGTATATTTCACTCTCACTAACTCTATAAACTATATCTACCTCTAGATCTACTATAGTTTGCTCAAACCCAAACTCAGTTTGCACTCTATTTTTGCCATTATATATTGCCTTTGATAGTAAGATATTTTGAAGAATATCATTAGGATAAGACTCATGCAGATACTCTTTGTTAAAGCTAGACTTTGTTGTGCAGCCTTCACTAGTACATATGAGATGGTTAATAGTAATTTTTTCTATAGCCTTAGATGCAACAAAGAGTTCTAACTCTATGGAGTCCTCTGTATTTCTAACATAACCAAGATCCGCAAACTTGATCTTTTTAGACTTTATAATGATGACTTTAGTCTGAGTAATCTCATAGTTTTTAACACTACAAGCACTAAAGACAAGCGCAAAAACAATAAGTAAATATTTCATAAGTAGGATTATAGCAAGTTATGTGTTTTTCAAATTTAAGTTATAAAGTTTAGATGGATTTCCTCTAGAACTCTTCTCTGTAAGTAGAATGAAGACAATATCTTTTCTAAGTGCAAAAATTATTATAAAAAGTGGTCATCCTCACATGGTTGCCACAAAACCCATCTCTTTATTTAAATCATATCTAGACTTTGCAGATTTAAAATATCCATTATGAGAATATGTTAAGTTTTTTTCTTCTAAAAATCTCTTTTCATTTTGAATAATCTTTTGTATTGCATCATAAACAATAGGATATGAGTTTTCAAACTCTTCATCCTGCTTATATATTCCATAAGATATAAGCTCATCAGAATATTTTATAAAATCAGTTTCTATATTTTTGTTGCGCTTTTTAACTACAAATTTATATATTTTATATGCCTCGAATAGTTGTTCATAAATTGGTGAGTCTTTTGAACCGTTAAACAGATTATATAATCTATTTTTATTGTCACTACTTGCTTCAAATATCTCTTCTAGAAGTTTTGATTTTGAATTTTTTGCAAACTCAGGTAGTTCTTGGTATGTTGCATACCAAAATTTAAAAACAGTATCGCTTTGTATGGATTCTTCTAGCTGTTTACTTAGACTATTTTCAAAAGTATCTCCTCTTTTTGCTAAAAATCCTATACCGTTTGATTCAAAAATGGCTTTTGTATATTTAATAAAGTTTTTATTACTTATCCTATCTCTATAATTAATTGGAGATTGGGTATTTGTAGCATCAGTAATCTTATCTACAATTTCAGGATCATTTGTCTCATATAGTCTTATAAGTACATATACACCATCTAGTTTATCACGATCTTTTTGATACATATCATAAATGACACTTGTTGTTTGTAGTCCATTAACAATAACAGGATTTTTTGTTTCTATAGGATAATATCCCGCTTGTATCTCATTTGGTATTCTTAGTTGTTGAGATATTATTGTAATTCCGTTATTTAAAAAAGGGAAATATTCAGAATAGTCACTCTCTAATGTCTCTTTGATTTTTTTATTTGTTTTATTATATTTCAAAAAGCCTCTAATATTCTCACTAAAAACAGTATCTATTCTGTGGTTTATTTTTTTTTCTTCATCCAATAAGGCACACAAATCAAGTGCTTTTAGTCTAAAATTAATTGCTTTAACATTTTGTATTTGAAATGAAATCAACGCTTGAGGATCTCTTTTTAAAGATATATTTGATTTTTCTGCCATAAAACTAAACTTAATATCTTTTCTTTTTTTATGCTCAGAGGCTAAAGTATCAATCCTATCGTACAAGTCATTCATATCATAGATTGAAAGTTCACTATTGTCATCAAGATGTCTTTGGATTATAGTTTGATCATTTTTTTCTTTTTCTCCTGAAAATATAAAATATAATTTTACATCCACTATTTTACCTGAGGATACAATACTAGTATATCTTTCTAAAAATGATTGTACTTTTAAATTTAAAGGAATATTTAGAGTGTTGCCATAAGCAAAAATATTTCTATAATCATTAATGAACTTTGAGAGTACATTATCACCTAAGCCTTTTGAATTTTTGATTTGAAAAACATGCATAGTGCATTCATTTTCATCTTCATCAATATATATACCATCTATTCCACCATCGTGTTCTCCATTTCCATCAATAATTGTGCTGATATTATGAAAGACTTCATCAAAACTTTGATCTAAAAGAGTTGTAATGGCTAAAATCTCAAAAGCAAAATCTTTACTAAGTGTGAATTTCTTTTCAATTCGTTGAATATAACCGTTAATAAATAACTCTTTGTTCATAAAATACCCTCAACTTTAATTTTTTAATAATTAGTATATGTTTTAGCCCTCTATTTTAGCATAAAATGGATTTTATATATCTTGAAATAGACTCTACTTATATGCGTTACCACGCAAAGCACGTGGTAACGAGAGGGGGTAGTGTGGGGGTTAAAGTTGTTTGCCTATACCTTTAGTTAGGTTTAGCATAAAACTTAAGCCTTTTCTTGTGTCTTTATCTCCCATCAACTTTAAGATGCCAAAGAGTGATGGTACTTCATTTTTTGTGCTTTCTCTTTTTGCATAACGGACTGCATTTTCTGTTATAAATCCAGCTGTAGCTAAGTTGTCAACTGTTCCTATCATCTTCTCAACCATCGGTGAAGTTGTCATCTCTATGTTGTCTGAGACAAGTGCCATGAGATCTATAAGGTTGTCTATGCGTCCTGTTTGGATTAGCATTGTCATCTTTGCTTCTAGCTCTTGCATCTCTTTTGTTTTTAGTACTTCTACTTTTTCACTCATAATTTTCTCCTATACCATTCCACGAGCTGCTGCCCAGTAGATGCCTTTGTTAAAGCCTTTTCTTACAAAGCTACCTAGTTTGCTACAAGGTGTTGGTGCAACATCTTTGTCATAGTTATACCAAAGTGGCATACCACAAGAGAGCCCCATTTGAGCTATGGCGATGACTAAACCATCATAGCTCTCACTCGTATATCCATGTCTAAGCTCAGATGCGATGTTATCTGCTACTACATCTGTTTGGTTATGTACAGTTCCACCAGCTTTAGAGACCGGTAGATCTACTGTATCTCCTAAAGTATAGACATTGTCTAGTCCTTTTACTTTTAGAGTTTGCTTGTCAGTTGGTAGCCAACCCTCATCGTCCAATGCTTCTGAGATTCCTGACTCTCTTATAAACTTTGTAGCTGTAAAAGGCGGTGTTGACATTAGTATGTCAAATTCTATCTCTTCGCCCTCTGCAGAGATGGCTACTTTTTTCTTTGGATCTACCTTACTCAGCGTAAAACCAGATTGATGCTTAATACCTAAACTATCAAAGATGGAAGGCAGTACATTTGAAGTAGGTTCTTGCATGAAAAGCCCGTTGGTTACAGCTTGTGCCACAGTTGGATAGGTATAGACTATCTCTATATCATCTCGCACACCTCTCTCTGTTAAGAAATCGTGTAACATCATAGTTGTCTCAACTGGTGCAATACCGCACTGATGTGGAATATTTGGAGTTTTTGGAAAGTTTACAGTAACAAGGATTCTTCCCCTTTTGATGTCGTGAAACTTTTTTGCTAACTTTGTGGCACCTTCATAAGTGTAAAACCAGTCTCCAGCTTCGCTAAGTCCTGGTATTCTATCTGGCGCTACTTCACATCCTGTTGCTAGAACTAAAAAGTCATATTCAAATTTTTTGCCACTTTGTGCTTTAACAAAGTTGCTCTTTGTGTTGATCTGTGTAGCTTTTTCTACCTCAAAATTTATCTCACTCATAAGAAGAGCTCTTTGATCTCTTACAAACTCATATCCTTCTGATTTTCCAAAAGCAACATACATAGCACCTGGCTTATAATAGTGATATTTAGAGTCAGAGATTAGTGTAATCTCAACCTCATCTCTATCTATCTCAGGCATTAGTTTTTTTGCAAGATTATTTGCAGTCATAGTTCCAGCGGTTCCACCACCAACTATAAGAATCTTTTTCTTCATACTCTCTCTCCTTATTTTAGCTATGAGTAATGCTAACTTAAAATAAGAAGTTTAGTATAAGGGATCTATAAGGTTTGCATAAGGTTTTACTCTATCCTATAGCCAAGCCCTTTAACATTTTCTATAACACCTTGATATAGTTTTTTTCGTATACCAACAACGACCATTCTAATAGCATCTGCACTAGCACTCTCTTGCCAAACGCTATGTTCAATCTGCTCTAAACTAACTACAGACTTCCTGTTTTTTAGTAGCAATTCAAGAAGTAAAACCTCTTTTTTTGTAAGTTTTATACTCTCATCGCCTTTTTTTGCAAGTTTTTGTTTATAGTCATAAGTGTAGATCTCGTTTAAAAAAACCACTTCATTTAGAGCATCATCTTTAGATGCACTTGAAGCTATTGCCACTAAAAACTCATCTATATCTATAGGCTTTTTAAGATAAAAATCAACATTTGCCTCTACTGCTCTGTTTATGTACTCTGGCGTGTTATAAGCTGTCATCACTACTCTTATAGTATGTGGTGAGATGAGTGAGATCTTTTCTAGTAGATGCAGTCCATCGACCTGTGGCATCTCGATATCTGAGATGATAACATCAGATGGACTCTCTACAAAAAGCTCTAAGGCTTGCATGGCATCCTTTGCGACTCTTACCTCTTTGAAGTAGATAGATAAAACACGACTGAGCCATTTTAAGGTACTTTCATCATCTTCAGCTATAAGAAGAGTGAGTGGTTGGAGTCTTTTATGAATTGCTTGCATCTTCATAACCCTTTTTTAGCATGATAGTAAACTTCACTCCATCTTTAATATTTTTAACTGCTAAAAGCCCGTTCATATGGCTCTCAATAATAACTTTTGACATATAGAGTCCTATACCACTTCCTTTGTCTTTTGTTGTGAAGTAAGGGTTAAAGATCTTTGGCATGTCCTCTTTTGAGATCCCTCCACCATTGTCAACTATCTCTATTTGAAGGTTGTTTTTGGCTCGTTTTATAATTATTTCTATCTTTGCATTTTGAACACTTCTCGCAACTATCGCCATCATAGCGTTATGAATCATGTTTAGTATCACTTGTCTAAACTCATTTGCAAAACCTAAAATATTTAGATCTAGGCTCTCATCTTTTGTTATTTTTATCGCAATATTGTAGTTTTTTAGTTGTATATCTAAGTCTTATGGCATCTTCAATGCTTTTTAAAACATTGAAATTCTCTTTTTGCTTAGATATCCTAAAAAACATACTAAAGTCATCTATGGTTTGAGACATATAGTTTAACTTTTGCATCATCTCAGATTCTATCTCTTTTAAGAACTTAGCGTCTATATTTTTTTGGCCTGAGATGTGTCTAAGTCCTTGGACTATGATACCTAGACTATTTAAGGGCTGTCTCCATTGGTGAGCTATGGAGTCTATCATCTCGCCCATAGCAGCGAGCCTTGACTGATGACACATGATCTCATGTTGCTGGGTTCTTTTTGCTACTTCTATCTCTACTTGTTTTTTGAGTTTGTCTTGGTACATTATGTCTTCTGTAATGTCTGAGGTTATCATGATAATCTCATCCCTGCTCTCTAAGTAAGCCAAAGACATACTAGCATTTAGATGCACTCCAGACTTTGTCACGCAAACCTTTTTAAACTTCTCAAAGCTTCCAAACTCTATGGCTTTTTCAACTGCAGTCTTTGATGGAGTAGAATATTCAGGAGATGAGAGAGAGATGCAAGATTCGCTATAGAGTTCCTCCATAGTGTACTCCATCATATTTTGAAAAAACTTGTTTGCATAGAGAAACATTCCATCTCTATCTAAGATAGAGATCCCATTTGCCGCAAGGTCAAAAACCGCTTGAAGCTCCTCTTTTTTAGAAGTAAGCTCATCCAAACTCTGCTTTAGTTTTGACTCAACTTCAAAGTAAGGAGTAATGTCATAAAAGTAAAAAACATCTCGCTTAAAGTAAACCTCATACTCACGAGCATCCCAGCTGATGATACCACTCTTACTCTTCTTTTTTTTAAGCTTTTTTAATCGCTTATAAGCCTTAGGATCGAAGATCTCTTTTAACTTTTGAGTTTTGAGTTTTTTTAAACTCTTTTTACCACCATATATACCAACAACCGCCTCTCCATCAGTCTCAAGGACAATGGATTTTGGCATATTTTTTAAGATTTTAGATTTTTTTCTCATATGGCATCATAACTATATCTGGTTTAAAGTAGCTAAAATAGACCTAAGTTCTCTTTTCTCTCGCTATACCTCTTGTGAGGTGTAATGTATTATTGTGTTTATTTACTTATATGCATTCCATCTCAGGAGAGATGGAACGAGGGGAAGCACCACTCGCTCACACGCTCTGCGTGGGAGTGTATATATATTTATCTCTCGCTCCAATGCTCTGCGTTGAAGTGTATATATACTTATTAGTTTGATTGATTTTGTTGAAGCTTATATGTGTTACCACGCGGAGCGTAGGGACAAGACGGTCTCGCAAGAGATGGAACGAGGGGAATTACTCATCCTCTAACAAACGAAAATACTCCATTTCACGAGCTCTTAGTATTCGTATCATATTTGTTGATCCCTCAACACCTATTGGATCTCCTGCTGTCAATATATAACTCTTGTCAAGATGAAGAACTTTTCTATCAAAACCTAGTCTCATAAGCTCACGAAGCATATGATCTAGCGAATCTTCTTTAACTAAAAATGCGGGAACAATACCCCAACAAACAGTTAAAAATCTTGAGACTTTTATGTCATGTGTTACTCCATATATATCTCTACTAGGACGATAACGAGCTATTTTTCTAGCCGATGTTCCTGAAGTTGTTAGTGCTATAATCCCCCACGCATCAACATCTTCACACAGCCTTGCTGCTGCTTGATTTACACTATCAGCAGCATCTATGATCTTAAACTTTGAAAACTCATTAAAAGAGTAGATCTTCTCAGCTCCTTGGATCGTCTCAAACATGGTCTTTACTGCTAAAACAGGGTTATGTCCTACAGCGCTCTCTTCTGAGAGCATAACAGCGTCAGTTCCATCTAAAACAGCATTTGCTATATCACTAATCTCAGCACGAGTTGCTCTGTCTTTTTGGGTCATAGAGAGTAGCATTTGCGTTGCAGTTACAACTGGTTTTGCGGCTTCATTTGCTTTTCTTATGAGCATTTTTTGTAAGCTTGGTACTTCGTAAAAAGGCACTTCTATACCCAAATCTCCACGAGCAACCATAATGCCATCACTTGCCTCTATAATGGCATCAATATCCTCAATCGCATCAAACTTCTCTATCTTTGCAAAGAGTTGTGCTCTACCGCCATACTCTTTTAGTATCTCTCTTGCTTGAATCATATCTGAGGCATTTTGCACAAAAGAGATAGCCATAAAATCAACATCATTTTGAGCGCCCCAGAGCATATCTCTTTTATCTTTTTTAGTGATTATCTCAATACTAAGGCGAGTATTTGGAAAGTTTACACCCTTTCTTGAAGAGAGCATTCCACTATTTTCTACAATGACTTTTACGCTAAGAGCAGAAGCTTCTATGACTTTAGTGCGAATCATCCCATCATAAAGATATATATAATCACCTATGCTCAACTGCTTTAAAACAGCTGGTTTATTGATGCAAGTACGGTAGCTGTTTTCACTAAGCTGCACGCCTATAACCTCTTGTGCAACAAACTCCACAGTATCATTTTCTTGAAGTTTAAAAGGCTCTTCAATCATACCAACACGAATCTTTGGACCACTAATGTCTTGCAAAACACCTGTTAAAAACCCTGTATTTTTTTCAGCTTGACGAATTTTTTGCAAAACTTCATAATGATACTCATGTGTTCCATGAGAAAAATTTAAACGAAAGACATTTACACCAGCTAAGATAAGCGCTTGTATGGTCTCAAGCGAATCAGATGCAGGCCCAATAGTAGCTAAAATTTTAGTTCTTTTTTTCATGTATGACCTCTATAATCTAAATAATGAATGATAATAGCATAATCTCTACACAAACGAATTTCTTAAGACTTCGTTTTTCTTGACAAGCTGTCATATTTTAAACTTATTCACATAAAACTCCCTATAATTACAAAATGAAAATACACATTGACATCGACTGCTTTTTTGTAAGTGCTGTTCGCATTAGTGATCCATCTTTAGAAGGCAAAGCTGTGGCTATTGGTGGGCGTAGTGATGCTCAGATCTTTACAAAAGATGCAAAGAAACAGAGCGTGAACCTTCAGAACTCTGGATCTTTTGTTAGCACTTTTTACAAAACTTATGAGAAGAGCGATGATATAAACGCCTTTGTAGATGCGGATGGAAGAGTTCGTGGCATTCTTACTACTTCATCTTATGAGGCTAGATCTTATGGGATCAAAACTGCTATGACTATTAGAGAAGCTCTGATGCTCTGTCCGCACCTCATTATAAAAGCACCAAATATGTCTTTGTACCAAAAACTCTCACACGAACTTCATGAGTTTTTACAATCCAAGATCCCGCTTATTGAACAAGCTAGTATAGATGAGTTTTATGGAGATCTCTCTGGTTGGGTGGAAGATGATGAAGTTGAACAATTTATTGACAACCTCCGTCATGAGATAAAGAGAGAGTTAAAACTCCCTGTCTCCATAGGAGCGGCAAAAACTCGCTTCATCGCAAAGCTAGCAACTTCAAGCGCAAAACCTTTTGGTTGCAAAACTATTTATGAAAAAGATGTTGATAGTTTTATAAAAAACATTCCTGTTGGTGAGTTTGCTGGGATTGGTAAAAGCATGAAAGAAAAACTTCGCTCAGCTCAGATCCACACGCTAGGAGAGCTAAAGCAAAGACGCGGAACTGTCGAGTCGTGGAGTCCTTATGCAGCACAACTTTACAAAAGAGTTTGCGGTCTCTCAGATGCACCCATACAAACTTCACATAGAAGAAAGTCGATCGGGATCTCACGAACATTTGATCCCATTTTTGACAGAGGTGAGCTTAGAAGAAGAGTCCATATCTTAGCAAGACACTTAAGCTATGCTATCTTAAAACTTGATGTCATCCCAACTGTTTTTAGTCTTAGCATCTCTTATGAGATGAGACAAAGCTCACACAAAAACATCTCACTAGCAGAAATCTTTACAGAAAAAAAGTTTGACTCTTTGTGTATGAGTCTCTTTAACGAGGCAGACATACACAAGAGACTCCACGCCATCAGACTAAGCATAAACTGCTCAAGCTTTACAAGAGACTCCAAAAAAGAGCTCTCTCTCATCGGTTTTGAAGATGATCAAAAGATGAAAACACTAAGCGAGCAGACACATAAACTTAGAGAAAAGTATGGGCTAGATGCCATCAAGTGGGCAAGTGAACTTTAGTGTTTTTGTACCTTTATAGTAAAGCAAGCTCCATCACCAATATTCTTGACATTCAAATAGCCTTGCATATTTTTCTCTATGATATTTTTTGACATATAGAGACCGATGCCAGTTCCTTGAGTTTTGTGTCTAGTTGTAAAGTAAGGCTCAAAGATTTTTTCTAAAAACTCAGTTGGGACCCCTCCGCCATTATCCCCAATCTTTACTATTGCAAAGTTATCTCCCTCTTTTATCTCTATCTTTATAAGTGGCTCTTTTATCTTTTTTTCTAAGAGGATATTTTTTGCATTGTTTATGATATTTAGTACAACTTGAGAGTACTCATTTTTATGTCCTAAGATCTTCAATTCATCTAAAACTTGAAACTCCACTTTTATGTGGTTATGTTTAAGTGAAGACTCAACTATAAAAAGAGCATCTCTACAAGCTCTCTCAACACAAAACACCTCTTTTACACTATGTGGATTGAAAAAGTTTTGAAAGTCATCTATGGTTTGCGACATATACTTTGTGAGTTTATTTGCCTCTTCTATCTTTTGATTTAAGTAGCTTGACGTAAACTTATCAAAGTCATAAGTCACTTTCATATTCATAAAAATAGCTATAACTTGAGCAAGTGGTTGCCTCCACTGATGAGCTATATTTCCTATCATCTCACCCATAGATGCAAGCTTCGATTGTTGCAACAATATCTGCTCATTTTCAAGTCTTTTTTGTATCTCTTGCTGGATCTTATCTTCTAGATTTTCTATCATATCGTTTATCATCTCTCTTAACTCGCCTAGAGCCATATTATGCGTATGACCATCGAGTCTATCTCCGAGGTTTCCACTTTTGATACTAAGAAGCACTCTTGTAGCATTTTTTATAAGTATCTCATCTTTTTCTATGTTGTTTTGTATGGTTTGTACATTTTCATTTATCATGTTGGCTATGTCGCTAAACTCATCGCTAGAGATAAGATCAATCTTGCTTGCTTTTTCTCTCTTGTGATTTAGATACTCAAAAAACTCTCTTAATCCATTTTGGACTTTATAGATGGATGAGATGATATTGTTTGATATTAAAGATCCTGCAATAATAGAAAAAAGCAAAATTATAAATAGTGCGATAAAGGTCTCTATCTTTATGTTTGCAACATCTTTTACCGCCTCACTATAAGCTTGTGAGGACTTACTAAGTAAATCACTTTGGATGACTAAAAGCTCTCCAACTAAGAGCATAAACTGCTCTCTACCTGCAGTTGTTATGTTTAGATAAGCGCCCTCTTCAAACTCTGAGTCCAAATAATCCTTTGTCACACCTACAAGAGATTTGTAGTTGAGCCACATCTCATAAGCTCTAATATTTTCTTTTGAATATTCCAAAAATGCCTCGTCAAGGCTATCTATAGCCATAGCTAGGTTTTCAAAAATAGTCTCTCTTATTTTTTTGTTTGGTGCCATAACTAGGGCTTGGCTTAGCTCTCTTAGGTTGTAGAGTGGAGTGATGATTTTATCTTGGAGGCTTAGAAGATTTTGTGATTTGCTATGAACCATCTCAAGCCTATCTTTGTTATCTTGACTTATAGAAATTGACTTGTATCCTATAGCTGTGATTGCTAAAAGTAGTATCAAAAAGAGCAATCTGAGTTTAAATTTTATGCTTATTTTATTCATATTTTTCTCTTTTTGGTTTTATGGGTGCTTCTAGATAAGTGGGGTATTCTCTCTTACCTCTTATGGAGTAGTGATCTTTTGTAATCTGCATCTCCCAAATGGGAATAACTGCACCTTTATAGGGTTTGTAGATAACTTCTTTATTTAGTGCAACTACTTTGTTTGGCGATGGTACTCGTAGCGTATATGCCATCTCTTTTGCTCTATAGAGGATTTTTGAGACAACTTTTTCATACTCTTTTGAGTCAGTTTTTGTTATAAAAAACTCATCTATATAACTCTTCATAACTCTATCTTTACCTATAGTTGACCACGCACTCTCATCTTCATAGATGAAAAATACACTCCACGGATTTGCATAGTACCAGTCATCATCGCCCCAGATCAGCAGATCCCACTTTTGGGTGTTTTGTGATTTGTGAGTGGTAAGTAGCTGCCCATATATATCTTTTTCACTACTTGTAACGGTGTAGTTAAGTGTGACTCCATACTTTTTTAGTTGGTACTCTATGCCCTTAAACAAAAACATAAAACTATCTTGTGTAAAAACATTTAGTTCCAAGCCATTTAGTAGTTTGTGCATCTTCTCTTTTGAATAACCCTCTTCTTCTTTTGGCATTTTATTTTTCAAAACTTTTTGAACAATCTCATAGTTTACAGAACTTGCAAATGGCGAAATGTACCCTTCATTTTTATATACAAAATTTAGTAAATTTTCTTGATCTATGGCTTGGTTTAGAGCTACTCTTACCTCTTTTGATTTTAGTCTCTCGTTCGCATTTATAAGGTTGAAAAAAATTATAAAATTGTTTGTAGATTTACTTATGTTTAACTTTGCATACTTAGATGTTAAGACTTCAATTTTTTTGTTAAAGTCAATTGGCGCAAAGTCAAGTTCGCCCTCTTCTTGGGTGATCATCCTTAGTGCGTCTTTTGCATTTAACTGTGTGTAGGCTGTGACTCTTTTTATTTTTGGGTAATCTTTGTTCCAGTAATATGGGTTTGCTTCTAGTTCTATTTGCGATGTTTGCTTAGATCCTAGTGCATAACCCTCTTTTAAAATGTAAGGTCCCATTCCATAAGCACCAGCTCTTTTAGTACCAGATCCAGTCTCAGATCCTTTAAAACCGTATTTTTTAAGATACTCTCTTGTGTAAAAAAAGATCCGAGCTAGATCTGTTAAGAACATCTCATATTTTTGTTTTAAAACTATTTTAAATTTGTATTTATCGATCTTTATAACATCAAAATCTACTTTGTCAATATTTGTATAAAGTATAGGAGAGCGTTTAAAATACTCAAAATTAAAAACCACATCATCAGTGTCAAACTCACTTCCATCTTGAAACTTGAGTCCTTCTCTTAGTTCAAACTCATAAGTAAAGTCGCCTACTCTTTTGTGACTTTTTGCAAGTTCATACTCCCAACCTCTCTCGTTGTCATAAGATCTAATAAGCCCTGAATTTGTACATTTTGCAATATAAGTATATGGAATATTTGGAATAAAAATTTTAATGTGAGAGTCAGGATGTTGTGGAGTTGCAACTCGTAAAAGAGCATCGTCGTCTCTAAATTGGGTTTTTTGCACAAGATGCTCAGTTGCATATGTGAGGTTAAACAAAAGTACTAAAGCAAAAAAGTATTTAGATAAACTTATAGCCAACTCCTGAAAGATTATAAATAATGTCAGTTGGTAGTTTTTTCCTCAAGTTTCTCACAAGTGAACGCAGGGCACTATCTGTCATAACATCATCGATCCAAACATTATCTTGTAACTCTTCGTAGTAAGTTATACGGTTTTGACTAGAGATTAGCGTCTCAAAAAAAAGCATCTCTTTTTTGTTGAGTATGATCGAATTTTCTTTATATTTTAACTCTTTATTGTCAAAGTCATAAACATAAGAGTTGTCTACACTTAAAACTGCAAGTCTGTTTTGTTCTAGTTGTTCTACACACTTCTCAAGCCCAACTAAAAGTTGCTCTAAGTTTATGGGTTTTACAAAGTATTTTTCCATATGAAGCTCCACAGCATCGAGCAAATACTCTTTGTCTGTGTGAGCCGTTATCATAACAACAGGAGTCTTCATGTCAACCTGTCTTACTTTTTTAACAAACTCTATGCCATCCATTTTCGGCATGTGAATATCGCTAAATATAATATCGGGCTTTTTCTCTTCATAGAGAGAAAAAGCCTCTTCTCCATCGCCTGCTTCATAAACTTCTTTGGCATAGTAGCGAAGAGAATCAGCTATGTTTTTTCTGATTCCCTCTTCATCTTCTGCATAAAGAATAGTTAAGTTTTGTAGTTTTGCTAAAAGTTCTTTTTGCACTACTAACTCCTCTTAGTCAATTCTACTTATTTTTGCTCAGGGTAAAAACCATTGCTTGCATTTGCTTTTAGAAATCTCGATAAATACTCTGTCTCATCTTCATAAAGCTGAGCAAAACCACTCATAGTTTGAAGGATTGCATCCCACTCAAGCATTGTATGCGATTGTGGCTTATAAGCTCCATGACACTGAGTACACATCTCATAAAAGAACTCTTCATGCTCTTCCCAGATCTCAGCTGGAACTTCTGAGAGGTAACCTTTTTCTATAACAGCTTGAACTTTAACTACTTGTCCTTCGTCTGCAAAACTACCCTCTTTTTTTGTTGCCATTAAAAGAGATTTTGTTTTGCCAGTATAAAGTTTATCTCCAAATGCCATACCAGAAAACTCTACTAAAACATTTTTGTCATCTACTTTTTTAAGCACCTTAACGGGAGTACCTATGAAGATGCTCCCCTCTTTGTTGTCGATCTTTATTTTAGCAGTTTGAAAAATAAATATATCACTCGCAGCTAAAGCACTCAGAGATCCAACCATAAACAGACTTATAAATAATTTTCCTAAAACACTTTTCATTCTATGCTCCTTGAATTTTTGGTGGGTTGTATGCCACATTAGGACTAACTACACCTGCTTTTCTTATAGAAACTAGTGTAGAGTTTGCTGTTGTTGCACTTGCCATTTGTGATGTAGGTCTTGAAGAAGTAAGTAGATTTACTTGTCCAGAGTTACATCTTGTGTTATCTTTTGTGCTATCTTCTGGAGAGTACCAAGCACCCTCTTCAATTGCTACAACTCCATCTCTAATAGTCTTAGTTACAACAACACCAGCTAAAATGCTACCTCTGTCATTATAAACTTCTACTATTTCGCCATCTCTAACACCAAACTTTTTAGCATCGTTTGGAGAGACTCTTATAGGCTCACGACCTTGAACTTTATGAGCATTTTGTACCCAAGTATTGTCCATTTGAGTATGGATTCTATATGTTGGGTGTGGAGAAACTAAGTGAAGTGGATACTTCTTTAGTAGTTTACTATTTCCTAACCACTCTGTTGGCTCAAACCACATTGGATGACCTTTAAACTCTTTGTAGTTATAACTTGCAAACTGCTCAGAGTAGATCTGGATCTTTCCAGTCTCTGTCTTTAGTGCGTTTGCTACTGGATCTGCTCTAAACGCTGAGTGTCTTACATACTTTCTAGCCTCATCTGGGATCTCATAATGAACACTTCCTTTATCCCAAAACTCTTCAAAAGTGATATTCATCTCTCTTCTTGCATAAGACTTTGAGTAAAGTCCTTCTAACCAATCTTTTGCAGTTCTATCTCTTGTGTACTTCTTCTCTGTACCAAATCTTTTTGCTAAAAGTGTAAAGATCTCGTAGTCGTCTTTTGACTCGTATCTTGGTGGTACTATCTGCTTCATTGCGTAAATTCTATCGTTTGAGTATGACATTCCAGAAGCTATATCATCTCTTTCCATTGTAGTAGTTGCTGGAAAAACAATATCTGCCATCTTAGCAGTTGGTGTCCACCATGGTTCCATTACAACTACAGTATCTAGTTTTCTCATCGCTTCTATTAGCTCGTTTGTGTTTGGTTGATGACCTATTGGAGATCCACCCGCACTAAGCATAAACTCAACTTTTGGATAAGTAATAACCTTACCTTTGTATGTAACTTTTTGTCCAGGTTTGTTTATAAGATCACTCATTCTTGAAGCTGGAATAGCAAGACTAACCTCTCCACCCTTTCCTTGACTTATACCACCAACAGTTCTCTTTCCAGAAGCCGCGTCTCCGCCACCCTCGTAGTGCATAGAAAAACCAAAACCACCACCAGCAAGTCCTATTTGACCTATCATTGATGCTAAAGTAATTATACTCCAATCTACCTGCTCGCCATATTCAGCTCTTTGCATTGCCCAGTTTCCAGCTATCATAGTTCTGTTTGAGACCATAGTATCGGCTAAATATTCAATAGTTTTTGCAGGAATTTCTGTTAGTTTTTCAGCCCATTTAGCAGTTTTTTCAATTCCATCTGTTTTACCTAAAAGGTATGGTAAAAATTTGTCAAATCCGTGAGTATATTTCTCAATAAACTCTTTGTCATATTTACCAGTTTTGTATAGGTAATGCATCATAGCCATCATCATAGCTACATCAGAACCAGGTCTGATCTTGATCCACTCTGCGTTAAACTCTTGACCTGAAATAGTATAAATAGGATCAATTAAAATAACTTTAATTCCCGCTTTTTTATACTCTTCATAAGCGTCGTAACATCTATGGTTTGGTACAGAATACCCTGCTCTTTGAGTTTTGTATGGATCTGCTCCCCATAAAACTAATACTTTTGTATTTGCAATGATCTGCTCATGTGCAGTTTGAATAGAGTAAACTTCCATATCTCCAACAATAGCTGGGTTTGTAGGACCTGCCGCACCATTTGAGTACTCGCCTGCAGTTCCTACTGCTCCACCAATTTGGTTGAAAAATCTACCAGCTAAAACATTTGGCTTAAAAGCACCTGGAATTGACCAACCACCATAAGATGCGTTATAAAGTGCTTCGTTTCCACCTTTTTTCTGAGCTCTTTTAATAGCGTCAGCAGCAAGATCTAGGGCTGTGTCCCATGAAACTCTAACAAACTCTTCTTTTCCTCTTAAGTCTCCGCGACCTTTACCCTCTAAGTAAGACTTTCTTACAACTGGGTACTTTACTCTTGAGTTTGAGCTATTTCTATCTGCTAAACCTTTTACTATTACTGTAGGGTTCGCATCTGAATCTAGTTGAGATGTTATATCTACAATTTTACCATCTCTAACATGAGCGTAAAAAGCACCAAAGTGAGAAGCACTTGGAATTTTTACTGTTCTAGATTCTAGTATATTTGCAGCTCCAACTGAACTTAAAGCTCCACTGACAGTCAGTGCTGCAGATCCTGCTACACCTTTTCTTAAAAAATCTCTTCTTGAAGTATCCATAATCTATTTCCTTCTAGCTTGTGTTTGAAAAATTGTAACTATTAATAATAGCAAAAAAATCGAATGACTATATATTCTATTCGACTATTTTGCTATTAAAATCCATTATCATTCTAATATTAAAAAGTTTAAAGGATGAGATTATGAAAAAAACTAGTTTAAGTTTAGTAGCATGTATTGCTATAGCGGTTAGTTCAGTTGGAGCTGCCGAGTTTGATGAAGCTATTACAAATGGTAAGCTAAGTGGAGATGCGACTGTTACTTATGAGATGCGAGACTCTAAAAAAGGTTTAGATGATTACTATAGAAGTGGTGCTTACTCAGTTGGTTCGGCAGAGCTTATATACAAAACTGCAGATTTTTATAACTTCAACCTTGCATTTGGTATGAGGGGTTATAAGGTAATTTGGGAAGCTCACGATGACACTATAAGTGGTTATGGAGAGGGTAAAGGTGATGCGAGCTCAAGATTTTGGAATATTGATGGCGGAGATATAGCTGTTACTACAAATGCTTACATCGGATATGATACAGACAAGATCAAGTTTAAAGCTGGTCGTCAGGAGCTTGAGACTGAGTGGT
>NZ_JALOAN010000022.1 GCF_023228785.1 Sulfurimonas sp. | reverse complement strand
ACAAGGTCTCTTTGTTTGTGGATGGGAATTATAGGGGGTTGTAGCTTAATCGCTTCTTAAAGATGAAAGAAGTTCTTTATTTGTTTTTACTATGTGCTTTTTACATATATATTACTCGCTTTTAGCTAGCTATTTTTAATTTATAATATGTGCGTAACCCGTTTCTGGCTCAATTGCTATTACTATACTTCCTTCACTGCTTGTAAGTGTTATTTCACAAGGATCTCCACCAGCATCTGTTTGAATTAACCTCCCTGCATGATACGCAGTACCAGTTGAACTCATATCTCCAGTAAAAGGTCTTCCCATGTGATCAAATGCTATGCGTGCGTTTGAGCATCCTTTATCTAAAGAATATGATGTAATACCATATGTTTCTCCTATATTTAGTTCTTTAGTTGCTTTTGGATCAGAAGTGTGTAGTTTGCCAGTAAATCCACCAGTTAGTAACTTGAATTTATTCATTGGGTTTATGGCTATCTCTTTGTTATCAGGGTTTCCTGTACTATTCCCACTAGTATCTGAAAAAACAGTATAGGCAACTCTATCATTTGTAAAGTTAGATGTACCAAATACAATTTGCCATCTTCCTTTATACCAATTATCATCTGTAGCATCAAACTTATCATCAACCATAGCTAAATGTTGAGTATATCTTATATGAGATATTAATTGGATAGCTGCTTCTCTTAGTTTGTTCGATTTCATCTCTGGCATTATGACTGCAGCTAATATACCAATAACAATAAGCACAAAAATCAGTTCCATCATAGTGAATGCTTTTTTCATAAGACACCTTTTTAGGTTTTTAAAGTGGCTAATTATAGCAAAAAATACTGAATTATTAAATTATAACAAAATTTGTAGGAAAGTATTTGAGGAGCTTTAACTCCTCAAATTTAGAAGATTAAAGCTCTGGAGCTTTTTGAACATCGTAAAGTATATCATCCATAGGATGTCTATACATTGGCATAGCAAGTCTTTTTTCATCTAAGATATGACCAATAAAACCTATAGATCTGCCTAAAATAAAGAAAGCATTTAAAGCACCTGCGTCTATAAATACATCGATTTCATCATCAGCATATGATAATGATCTCCACATATCCACCATCAAGATACCAATAGTTCCATCAACGTTTAGTATTAGGTTCTCTTTTTTAGATGTTGTTAACTGTTCTACAGTTAATGCATAATCTAACAATGGAGTTGATGGAAAGTTTTCTTTTGCAAATTTTTTAAGCCCTTCTACTCTTAAATCTGGGTTTTTAAGAGATTTTATACGATGACCAATTCCAGGGATTGGAACTCCCTCTTTTTTCATATATGCTAAGAATTCTTGTGGAGAAAGCTTATTATCATCAGCGTATTTAAAGTACTTAGCAGCACCATCTATCGCTCCACCAAATCTTGGACCAATTGTTAATAATCCTGCAATAAGTGAACTTATAACATCTTTGCCAGCTCTAGCTGTTACTTTAGCATTATGCGCACCTGAGACTGCAGGTCCGTGATCTGCAACAGTTTTAAGAACTGTTTCTAAAAAGTCAACTGCCCATCTTGGGTATCTCTTTTTAAACCAAAGAATACTCATTACATCACCTATTGTAAAGCCTGTATCTGGCGTTGCAACGGAGCTGATTGGATAACCACAATAGTGTGCTTCTTCACCTCTATCATCACTGATTGTACAGATAAACTCTTTACTTCTTCTTGTTTTTGGTACAATATTTAACGATGGCTCTTTAATATCTTTTATAATACCCTCAGCATGAAGTTCTCTATATATACCGCTTATTATCTCTGGTAAATTATTAAATGCTGCAGGAACATGAATACCTGCAGCTTTCATTGCAGCATTTTTAGCTTCTGCTGTTTCTTTATCATCATTTGCAGATGCACCAGCATGTCCAAACTGAACGCCACTATCATAGTGCTTAGCAATAGTACCAATACACCACGCAATAATAGGCTTTTTAAGTTTTCCTTCTTTAACTGCTTCTATAACCTTATACTCTTCAGTTCCACCAACTTCACCTAGAAGTAACATATATTTAACTTCAGGGTTAGCTTCCATTCTAAGTAGATTATCTATAAAAACTGATCCTACAAATCTATCTCCACCAATAGCAACGCCTTCAGCGATGCCATCAGCATTCAAAGAGATAATATTTGAAAGCTCATTAAACAGACCACCCGAACGAGTTACAAGTCCACATGAACCTGCACGATGAAGTTTTGACTGAACTATGTTTTCTATTGTTCCGCCAACATTTGCAATTTTAAATGCACCTGGAGCAATACCACCAACAGTAGCAGGTCCAATAACTGTTACACCTAAACTTCTTGCATGCGCATTCATAGCGCGTGCAAGTCTCTCTGGAATTCCCTCAGCTGTTATCATTATAGATTTAAAGCCACCAAGTTCTAATGCTTCCATAGTTACGTCATAAGCTGTTCTAAAAGATGCAAAATTTAAAAGTACGTCAGCTTGTGGTTGTGCAAGCTTTGCATCTGCAGTTGATTTATAAAGTGGTATCATGATTTCATCTGAACCATAAAAAAACTTCTCAAATTTGTTTGAACTAGTAGGTGCTACAATTGCCGCAACCGATGGAGTCTCTCTTTTTATAGTATAGTCATAATCTAACATTCTTTGGATTGCAGTTTTATTGTTGTTCCAAAAAATTGCTTGTGTTTTTTTAGTAAATAATTGTGCCATTTTCTCTCCCTACTTCGCTAAGGCCATACGCACAATGTCAGTAACATGTGTTTCCGGTCCATAAACTTCTATATAAAGCCCAAGTCTATCTGCTGCTTCTTTAATATCTTTTAGACCCTTTTCATAGTTTGGTCCACCACGGCGAACATAAATCTTAATCCCGATTTTTTTCATTTTATCTGCATAGTTTTCAAATGCTTGGATAATTCCTGTAAAAGTTTTAGCAACATCAGTAAAATTAGCGATAGCTCCACCAATAATTAAGATCTTATCTCGACCCTTTGCATCTTTTTTTCTAGTCATCAGATCAAGTAGTGTCTCAGCATAGAACTTTGTCTCGCCTGTAGTTGGTCCACCTGAATACTCTCCATAATTTGCCAAGTCTTCTATACCTGCAAGATCTGCGATAGTGTCAGCATAAACAACGGAAGCCCCACCACCGGCTACCATTGTCCAAATTCTAGCATCTGGTTTTAGTAAAGTAAGCTTTAATGAAGCTCCTGTTTTTGCATCAGCTTCTTCTATAGCTTCAACTTCTGGTGATTTTGATTCCATTCCAAATGAAGTGGGATATTCAACATTACCCCACTCTTCTACCATCATAAAACCTGCTGTATCATCAAGTTTTGCAACCATATCTAGAAGTTCTATTTTTTTGCCTTGAAGTACAAATGGGTTTATTTCAAGATACGCAAAGTTTAACTCTCTATATGCTTTAAAAAAACCTATTGCAAATTTTGTAAATGCTTCTTTATCTTCTTTTGCAACATCTTTAGGGATATTTGCTTTTATCTTTTTAGCTATCTCTTCTTCACTCTCTGTGATATCAAATGCAACTTCTGTTACTTTTTCTTCCCAGCCCTCTTCTACTTCCATGCCACCCTCTGCAGACATATAAAGCATATCAGCATCACCAACACAAGTAGCTGAGATATAGTACTCTTCTTCTTGTTTGTGTGGAGTAAATGGCTCAACAATAAAGTGAGTTAGCATATCAACCTTTGCTTCACCTACAGGAGTATCTCCATCAAATGAAAAATATACTGATTGTTCTTTTGATGACTTTTCATCAATCCAAGACACGGCTTTTGCTAAAGTAACATCTCCTGGCTTAGAGTCTCTAAAAAGAACTAAATCATTTTTGCCTCTTTTACCAAATAGCATATCCGGTTTTGCCACTAACTTTTTATCTTTTAACCATGTGTTTTCTTTTGCGGCTTTTTTTAATTCTGATCCATTTTGAACTATTACCGTTTCGTAAGCATAAGTAAAATCTGGAAAATATTTATCCCAATGCTTTGCTAAAATCGACTTTGCATCATATTCTCTAATCGCTTTTTGAGCCATTTGCAACTCCCTATTTTGTTATTTGTGTGCAATTCTAACACATGTTATTAAAATACTATGTCTACTTACTTAGCTATGCTCTATAGATTTAATTAGTGTTTACTTTAGTAACACTCCCGTAGTAAACAGCTCTATTTTTGTAACTAATTGTTACAGTGCTTTTATTTGTTGAAAGTTTTGAAACTTCTTTCAACTTATAAGTGTTGCAATTAGTTACACCATAGAAGCGCAATCTACTCGACATTTTATAATCAGTATCGACACACTCAACACCTCTGTTCTTAAGCTCTTTTGCCAACTCTTTTGCAACATGCATATTGTATGCAAAGTGATTTTGAGGTTTATTCATATATGGATAAAGTTCTTTGTTAAAAAAAACTACTAAAGTGTTTAACGCAAGAAAGATAAGTGCTATTGTAAATATTAATCTATACTTTGTTCTAAACATCTTTAGTCTGACTCTATATGAGTGATAAAATGTTTGAGCAGCTAATGGTAGTGCTAATATAAGATATGGTGCAAATACCTCTAATCCTATCCTTTGTCTAAAAGATAAAATCAAAGACAATAAAAATGGTATTGTTGCTATAAACCATAATATTTCTATATTTTTAGTTAAATATCTTCTATATAACACATAAAACAAGTAGATAAATACTATAGGGGTAAATATTGCAGTATAAACGCCCATTGCATCTAAGAAGTGTCCTTGCGGAGCTCCGTTTGAATCGACTCCATATAAAAATATTGAGATAAAAAACGCACTTATATTGAAGATGAAAAAGTTTTTCTCTTTTTTATAGATGGCATAGATACCAAGTGCTAAAAAGAGATAGACAAACTCTCCTGCTACTAAAACATAGAGGCTTAAAAGAAAATATGTGTATTTTATAGAGAAATTTTTATATATATAAACAAAAAGTAGAAGTCCAAATATAATGAGCCCTGCACTATTAAGTATGATGGCTGAGCTTACAACTCCTGGCAAAAGAACAAAAACAAGAACTAGCCATAGTCTATTTTTTTCTTTTTGCACATACTCTTTTGATATTTTATAAAGCAGTATTGCACTAAAAAGATGGAGTATTATCATTGGGAGTCTAAGAGCGAAGTCATTTGTACCAAAAAAGTAGATGGAAATTTTTGCTAAAAGGCTTAAAAAAGAGAACTCTTCATACAAAATCATGGATTCTGCATAGGAGATGGAGAGTGAAGATGTCTCAAAGAGAAGTATCGTGGCATCTATTCCTAGGATTAAGAATAAGATGATTTTATATCTCATAGTTTTAAAAAATTTCCTATTATTTTATGTCCATACTCACTCATAATGGACTCTGGGTGAAACTGAACTCCATAGATGGCTCTATCTTTTATCTTTAGAGCCATGATTTCTCCATCGTCTGTGCTATATGCTGTTGGCTCAATATCATTTGAGAGTCTATCTTTATCAACTATCAAAGAGTGATATCTTGTAGCTATAAATTCTTTTGGAATATCCTTAAATATCTCGCACTCTTTTACTACTTTCATTGTTGAAGTTTTTCCATGCATCATATTTTTTGCACGAACTACATCTCCTCCAAAAGTTTGTGCAATACTTTGATGGCCCAAACAGATCCCTAAAATCGGCACTATATCTTTAAAGTGCTCTATTACTTCAAGTGTTACACCAGCATCATTAGGAGTAGCAGGGCCAGGTGATATAATGATTTTTTCAGGTTTTAGTGCCTCTATCTCTTCTAAGCTCATCTCATCATTTCTAATAATTTTGAGATCTGCTCCTAGTTCTCTACAATATTCAACTATATTGTAAGTAAAGCTATCATAGTTATCAATCATTAAAATCATCTACTTATCCATTTTTTGTTTATCATAAAAGTAGTTTGTAGCCTCTACAAAACCATCAACACTACCACAATCAAATCTTTTGCCTTTGAACTTATAGGCAATTACGCCACCTTTTTTAGCTTGAGCTAGTAGGGCGTCAGTAATTTGAATCTCTCCACCTTTTCCAGCTTTTGTTTTCTTTAAAATGTCAAAAATATCAGGAGTTAGTATATATCTTCCTATGATGGCTAAGTTAGATGGAGCATCCTCAGGTTGTGGTTTTTCAACCATATCACTCACCCTTATGATATCCTCTTCAATAGTTTCACCAGCTATAACTCCATACTTACAAGTATCTTTTAGAGGGATCTCTTGGACTGCTACGATGCTACATTTATATTTCTCGTAAAGTTTAACCATCTGAGTAAGAACTGAATCTCCATCATTGTCACACAAGTCATCTGCTAAAATAACAGCAAAAGGCTCATCTCCTATAAGTGTCTCACCACATGCTATAGCGTGTCCTAAACCTTTCATCTCAAGCTGTCTTGTATATGAGAATGTACACTTTGTTATAACATCTCGGATCTCAGTTAGGTAGTGCTCTTTTGAAGTTCCTTTTATCTGATGTTCTAACTCATAAGAGATGTCAAAATGATCTTCAATAGCTCTTTTTCCTCTTCCGGTCACTATCGCCATAGTCTCTATCTCGGCTTCTATAGCCTCTTCAACACCATATTGCAGAAGTGGTTTTGTAAGAACTGGTAGCATCTCTTTTGGGATAGCCTTTGTAGCTGGTAGAAACCTTGTTCCATAGCCTGCTGCTGGAAAAAGACATTTTTTAATTTTTTCATTTGACATATTAAACCTTGAAATATTTTCAAATAAGAGTCTATCTTGATTACTCTTTTATTTTACTTTTTTTCTACCAAGTTATCCGCAGTACCTAGTAAAACAGCGATAAACTTTGTCTCTTTGTTTGAATCAAAAACAATTTTTGCCATCATTGTAAGTGGAATAGAAAGTAACATTCCTACAATCCCAAGTAGCCATCCCCAAAAGATAAGAGATAAGAAAACTACTAAAGTTGATAGTCCCAAGCCCTTACCCATAACTTTTGGCTCAATAACAGATCCAATCACAACATTTACTATTATATACAAAACACTCACCATAAACGCGCTAAGTGAGCCAAGTTGCACTAGAGTTAGGAGTACAACTGGAATTGCAGCTATAATTGAACCTATATTTGGAATGAAGTTTAACATAAAAGCCAAAACTGCCCAAAGAAAAGCGTAGTCAGTACCGATAATTAAAAGCGCTACATATATAACGAAAGCTGTAAAAAGAGATATAATAGCTTTTAAGACCATATATCTTTTAATCTTGCCAACTATCTCTTGTATATCCTCTTTCATACCTCTATTGCCACTTGCAAAGGCTACCTTATCTGTAAAGTGCTGAGATTCTAAGAGCATAAAAATCACACTTAGCAAAATCACAAAACCATTTGTAAACATAGATCCGATACCTTGAACTATTCCGCTTGAGAGTTGCATAATTTGCTTTGGATCTATGATACTTAAGAGTTCACTCTTTGGCAATTCAAAGCCCATGTTCATAAAAATTTCAAAAAGTTTATCAAAACTACTTGAGAGTTGTTGTTCATACACAGAAATATTTGAGCTAAATTCTTGAACTGATGAACCTATAAGCTTTGCGACCAACAATAAAAGTATCACAAACAAACTCATAACTAAAGTTAGTGAAAGAACATTTGGTAGCCCTTTTTTGTTGAAGTAGTTATAAGATGGTGAGAGGATTATTGCTATGAAAAGTGAGAGTAAAAATGGTACAACTATTTCTGAGGCACTTTTTATCCCCGCTAAAATCACTATAACACTTGCACTAACTATAAAAATATAACCAAAATTTCTCTCTTGCATTATAAACCTTTTAGCTTTGGATCTGTTTTTGATTTGTGAGTTGTTGAAGGAAGTTTGAGATATTTATAAGTGAAAAAGTTACTAAAAAAATCATAAGTCCTGGAAAAAAGCTAACCCACCATGCTATCTCTATAACTTCTTTTCCTCCGCTAAGTATTGTGCCCCAACTCATTTGAGGAGCTACAATGCCCAGACCTAAAAAACTAAGTCCTGACTCTGCAAGTATTGCTCCACCAACTCCAAAAGTAAAACTAACAAAGTAGATAGGAGCTAAAAGAGGTGCGTAATATTTAAAAAGTATTTTTATTTTTGAGACTTTTGCGATGTTTAGTATCTTTATATATGGCTGAGTTGTTATGCTAAAACTCTCAGATCTTATGAGTCTAGCCGTTGTCATCCAACCTGTAATTGAGATAATGATTATTAAAACCCAAGCAGAAGCATTTACATAACTCACAAGTGCTAAAAGTAAGAAAAATGTAGGAAATGTTAAGAACAGATCTACTGTAACTATAAAAGATTTATCTACTACTCCTCTAAAGTAACCAGCCATAGATCCAAGGATCAACCCTATAAAAGACGCTATAAAAGCACTTCCAACACCTATAATAAGAGAGATTTTTCCACCTTCTATTAGTCTAGCTAGTATATCTCTTCCAAGTCTGTCAGTTCCTAAGAGATGTTGGAATGATGGTGGAGTAAGTATTGAGTTGCTTTGAAGTGCGTAAGGATCTACGCCATAAAAAAAAGAGCCTAAAAAAGAAAAAGTAAAGATGCAAAATAGAATTGCAATACTAACTTTTGGCATCTTCTTTATTGCTTGATGCCAAGTAGAGTAGTCATCATTTGGTCAACTGTAGTAATAACCTTTGCTGCAGCACCATATGAAGTTTGATACTTAATTAGGTTAGTCATCTCTTCATCTAAACTTACTTTAGAAACTGAGTTATACTCCATCTCTGTGGCTCTAAACTGAGTTGTTATAGTTTCATTTTTAAGAGTAGCTGCCATTGTTTTACTACCAACTTCTGTAGCTACTAAGTCAAACATAGCATAGCTTGTTAATTCATACTTTTGAGAGCCAACTTTAAAGTCAAACTTTTCATATTGATGTTGAATCATATTTAGTGCTACAACATTATCCCCAGATGAAGGTGTCTGCCCAGCTGATGCCAATGTAGGATTATTAGCTATTGCCTGGTTTAGCTCTATACTTTGAGCACTATCTCCATCAAAATATCGATTTAGTCCCATCGCTCCTGCAAAGTTAGTTCCTGTTTTATATGAATCATTTTTTAAAGTATCATGAATAGCAAAGGTATATCCTTTTGACTCCGCAACAGAATCAAGTGTAAGCTCCATTGCATTGTTTCCATTTTTTAACGTTCCCCAGTTAAAGTTTATAAAGTCATCTATATCATTGTTAGCATTACCATCAGCATTGTCGTCTTTTTGCGCTTCTAATTGACCTTGAATTGAGTTTGAACCAACTGTTCCCGTCATAGTAGTTGCTTGATTTATAGTTATCTCTCTTGATGATGTTACATTCCCATCCAAATCATATATCACTACGCTAAACGTACCTGCATTTATATTTAGTGAGTTCATCATAGCGTCTGTAGGATTTAGAGTTATTTCATTTGACTCCATCCGAGTTGTAGCACCTCTTGCATAGATGTTGTTAGTTGATTCTATAAGACCTTTTGCAAACGAGTCCATCTGAGATATAACATTTTGGATAACTCCATCTGTTGGCATACCACTTGTCGTGTCGATGGAAGATCCACGAAGATTTAAAATCGAGCCTATAACCCCGCCAGTTATTTTTTCAGCCATAGGGATTAGAGTACCATCTTGTCTCTCATACGCTACTTCATAAAAGCCATTTAGATTATTTTCATTAGAGAGATGTATGGGGTGATGTGTATTCCCATCTACTATATTAAATCCATTTACATGGATGCTATAACTTCCAGTTTTTGTATTTGATGAACTACTTATTTGCATATTTGATGTTAGTTGACCAGAGTTTACATCAGCACCAATAAGTCTAGATAAATTTCTTTCCAAAACATTTCTTTGATCTCTTAAATCATTTGCTGTAAATGTATCACCAGCTTCTGCTATGTCTATAGACTTGTTTATAGACGCGATCTTTTGAGCTATGGAGTTGACTTCATTTATATTTACAGCAAGTTGATCATTTAACTGACTTTGAAGAGATTTTACTTGATTTTGAGTATTTGAGATATGTTTTGTAAGCGTATGTGTCTGAGTTGTAAGTGCTAGTTTTATAGCATCATTATCAGGATTATCAGCAAAAGTTTGCCACATATCATAATACATTGTCATATCAGCTTTTATACCGACACCATCAATCTCAGGAAAATATGTTGAGAGCTCATCGAGAGTTTTCTTCTCAAAATCACTAAACTCTTTGTCTCTAGATACTGCACTATATCTATCAAAAACAAAGTTATCAAAGATTCTTTGTATATCTTGAACTTCAGCACCATTTCCTACATTGCCAGGATAAGTGCTAAGTGGAGTAGCTGCTTTTACTACAACTCTTTGTCTACTATAACCCTCAATTTTATCACCTGCAATATTGTGACCAGTGGTGTTAATACCAGCTTGCGCTACTTTTAACCCTGAGTAACCAATGTGAAGTGCGTTAAATATAGATGCCATATTATGCTCTTACTTCCAATATAGTCGAGTTTTTAGATGCTACTTTATTGTAACCTTGCATTTCTGTTGGAACTATTCTCTCTAGAAATGTGTTGTATAAGTTACTAACTACTAGTACAAGTCTTGCGTAGTGTTTGTTTACATCTCTTAACTTGTTTAGTTCTGCTTTTAATTCATCGAGTTGAAGATGTTGCTCTTTACTTATGAGTTCTGGAAGATCCATGTCAGGATTTTTTGTCATTAAAGAAGATATTTCATGATCTATCATAGCTTTTTTATGCTCAAAACTTTTTAATTTTTCTTCTTTTAGCGACAATCTGTCAAACTGAGGATCGTTTTTAGCTTCTTTAATATCTGCTATATCAGACTCTGTAATTTGTATCAGATCTCTTAAATCGGCTAACGCACCTTGTAAATGATGAGACAACATATCTTACCCTTATCTTATTTTAAACCTAAAGCAACTCTTGTGCTATCTTTTTTGAGAGTTCTTCTAAGTTGATTTTATACTCGCCAGAGTCAATCGCTTCTTTAATACGCTCGACCTTGCTTGTATCGCCTTGTTTTGTTATGTTTGTATTAGTTTTACTAGCTTCTTTTGATTCACCAAAATTACTAGCGTACGAACTGCGAATAGCAGAACTATTTAGTTGAGAAATCATTACTCATCCTTTCTTTGTCATATAGAGTTTTTCTTATTACTTCTATATCGACAAAATCTAAAAATACTTCAACCAATTCTCTAACGTTTTTCGCTTAAAAAGTCATAAAGCATCTGTGAAAAACCAAATCCACCAGAGCTTGCCTTTGCAAGTTCATCCCTATACATGGACTTATAGATCTTCTCGCCTGGATCATTTTGCTCAGTAAAAAGATTTTTTTCATTTTCCATTGCATTATCCATTAGCATCTTAAGTATTACAGACTCAAATGCATCTGTTTGTTCTCTTAGTTTATCTTCTTTAGAATTTTCATTTATTTTTGGAATGTTCATATTCTTAGACATCATTTGTGCTTGAGCACCTATTGAATTACTATACATTAATCTCTCCTTATCATAAAGTTTTACATCACTTTTAGTTGTGCTGAGATACTTCCCGCACTCTTCATAGCTTCAAGTATCGCTATGATATCTTTTGGAGTCGCTCCCAACTTTTGAAGTGAACGAACTACATTTGCTACAGTTGTAGTTCCTCTTTTTGTATAAAGTTCATTTTGATTTAATCCAATGACCAAGTCATTATCTAAGGCTAAAGAACCCTCTGGTTGAGATAATTCATCTTGTTCAAGTATCTTTATAGTTATATCTCCATGAGTTAAAACTACAGGTTTTACTTCTATATCTATCCCAGCAATTATAGTTCCCGTTCTTTCATTTATAATAATCTTGTTTTTAGGTTTATAGTCCATATCAATACCTTGAACCTCAGCTAAAAACTCTATCATGCTCTTGTTTTGCGGTTTTTTAAGACGGATAGATCTAGGATCCATAGCAACTGCAACTTGAGTATTATAATAATCATTTATCGCTTTTTGGATTGCTACACTGTTTTTAAAGTTTGACTCTTTGAGTGAAAGATTTGCGTACTCTTGATTATAGAGATCTATATTTATCTCGCGCTCCACAAATCCACCCTCATAAACTATTCCAACAGTAGGATGTGACTCACTTCCCGCACCTCTGGTATTTTTTCCACCAATACTTATATGCCCTTGTGCAAGTGCATAGATCTTTCCATCTACACCTTTTAGTGGCGTCATCAAAAGTGTTCCGCCCTCTAGTGACTTTGCATCTCCAATAGAAGAGACTGTAATATCAAACTTATCTCCTTGTCTAGCAAAGGGAGCTAAGTTTGCAGTTACAACAACAGCAGCGACGTTTTTTGATTTTATATCTATGGGATTCATGTCAATATTCATAGCTTTTAACATGTTTGAAATGGACTGGAGTGTAAATTTTGAAGTAGTTCCATCTCCTGTTTTTTGAAGACCAACTACAAGTGAGTAACCAATAATCTGGTTTTCACGAACACCCACGATATTTGCGACATCATTTATCTTTGTAGCCCAAATAGCACTAAGTGTAAGTAAGAGAAGTAGAAATATTTTCATAGTAGTCCTTTTAACTAGCTACGAGTGAGCAATATTTATTCCACTTCCTAGTTTAAATCATCTTCTAGATATGTAAGTGTAGTTTTTCCAAATTTTTTAGTTTTTCTTACTTTATATATTCCTATCTTTTGTGGTATTTCTAAGCCACTCATATGCTCTATAATGATGAGTTCAACAACTTCTTTTGGTATTGAAGCGATCATCTTTATCATATTGTCATAGATATCTTCCATACCTTCTCTAATGCTAAATGGCGGATCTATGTAAAAGTAGGCTTTTTGTGAGTTTTTCATAAGTCTTGATACTACACTTTTCATATTAGTAAAACTATCTCCACTAAAGATCTCACAAGCACTTGGATCTGTTTGTTTTATATTCTCTTTTAAAACTATTAGTGCGTCTCTATCTTTTTCCATAAAAATAATCTCTTTTGCTCCACGACTCAGGGCTTCAAGCCCAACAGATCCACTCCCTGAGAAGACCTCAACAAAAGTCGCATCTATGATCTCAAACTGAATTGTGTTAAAAAAAGATTCTAGAACTATTGATTTTGAAGAACGTGTGGTTGTCTTTGATGGAAGTTTTAAAACTCTATTTTTAAACTTTCCTGAGACTATTTTTTTTGTTAGTGGTTTTGTGTTTTTATTTTTCATAAAATGCTCTAACTGCCTTTAAAAGATTGTCTTGATACTCTTTTGTTAAACTCTCTATTCGCCTTTGCAAGATGCTAAAATCCATCTCATCTGCATCTTCTAAATTATCTTCATATGCCTTTGGGCTTATACTTTTATATCTTTTTTGCAAAGCCATGATGAGATTAGATTTTGAAAATGGCTTCATAAGATCTCCATCACTATCTTTTGAGATATAAAATGCTCTATCATCGCCTAAAACTTTATAGTCACGAACTACTATATCAGAGTTTTTTATGGAGCTAAGATAGGAAGATAAAAAGATTTCTAATGATTTTTGCAACAAGGGAGATCTACACTCAACGGCAACTTTCATACTTTTCCTTGTAAAAATAGATGATATTTTTTTCACAAGAAGTATAACACATGAGACTTAACTTTTTGTAGTTTATTGCTTTGTTGGCTACTTAATAAGTACTAAGATCTCAGATGATTTTTAACATATATAGATCTTCACTTATCATTAAAATGAAGCAAATGTATCCCCTGTAATCGCATCGAACCAGCCAACAAGTCCTTCACCACCAGACTCATCATAGTATTTTCCATCGTCATTTACTTCTAAAGTTTCTCGAACCCACATATCATTATTTTTGTCAAATCCGAACTCTTTCATTATGTTAATGCCGAGCTTAAATGTTTGTGTAGAGACCATAGATGAGCATCCTACTACATATTTGCGTCTTGCTACAATGTAGTTTAGATCATCATCGATATCTCTATAAGTATCTCTTTAGTGTCAAAATCTACATCAAGTAGTTCAAAACCACCAACATATTCGATGACGCCTTCATAGAGATAGCCTCTTTATTTGTAAATACTTTTTGCTCTGTTTTATCTATACTATTTACTTCAGCATGAAGAACTTCATAACCATAACTGAGTTGTACTTTTCGGTAGTTAAAGAGGAAATTTTCCTTTTTAAAGTCAGAGTGACCGCTTAAGAGCGTATTGCTCACTGGACAGACAAAGTAGTATGGATTTTTCTCTATAACTAGCACTTCTATATGGTTATTTAGATCATTTTGTTTGATAGCTGAAGCTGTATTTAACCCTCCAAAACCACCACCAATAACTACAACTCGATACTTTTTCTTTTTATACGATCAGGTAAAACTCTTGTTTGTTTATCTATTTGTGGTGTTTGTAGATCTTTACATCCACTCACCGCTAAAGCACTTGCACTCAGTGCCCAAAGTGTTAAAAATTTTCTTCTTTCAATCATAACAACTCCATTCATAAGTAATTTATATAATATATATTAGTTTTATAAATGATAGTTTATAGATATGCTAGTAAAATTGTGCTTAATCTTTTTTTTAGTATTTATTATTAATTTGCAAACTAGATTCCGTGTCAAGCACGGAATGACGGGGGGGGGACCATCATGCTGAATGAAAGACCATCATGCTGAATGAAAGACCATCATCCTGAAAGAAAGACCGCCATTCTGAATGAAAACCCATCATCCTGAACGAAAGACCGTCATCCTGAACTTGATTCAGGATCTATCTATAAACAAAGATCTTATTTATAAACTTTATCTCACCTACCAAGATAGTAGGTGATGCTATATCGTAGATCTTCATCTAGATCTACTATATTTGCTAGCATCCACTCCAAATATCTCCTGTCACACAGGCTTATTTCTTCTATATATCTGCCGTTATATTTTCCAAACTCAAACTTCTCTAAGAGGACTTTTTCGCTTGTGAGTCTTACAAGTTCACTCTCATCTGCTAGATCTAGAAGCATCTCGTAGAGACTTTTTGCTGTCATGGCATCGCTTAGTGCCTGATGGGCTACTCTTGGCTCTTTTTCTTGTTTGTAGAGCTTTAATTCATATCTTAAAAATTGTAAAGAAAAAAACTCACACTCTTTTATAAGATGTCTTGTAGCTCGAAGAGTATCTACAACACTTCCAAAAAACTCAAACCCAGAAGCTCTTAACATCTTAAGATCAAAGTTAATGTTGTGCCCTATTATGGTTGTATTTATATCATTGTGCGCTTGTAAAAATCCATAAGCTTTTGTATCTTGTAGTTTTGGTTTGCCTTTTATCATCTCATTTGTTATATGGTTGATACTAGAGGCTAAAGGTGGGATTTTCTTACCTTCATTTACAAGCTCATATATGCTTTTTACGTCTCTGTCTTCTTCATATACAACTGCTATAGAGCATATCTTGTCAGTTGGATCTAGCCCTGTTGTTTCTGTGTCTAAAAAGATTAACATCTACTAATCTTAACTCTTTTACATCTAGCCGACATAAAGATAAAAGAGAGATAGCCACTAGCTAGGATAAAGAGATATAACCAGTAGATATTAAACCACTCAAAAACACCGCCATAGGAGCTAAAAAGATATGTGAAAACTAAGGAGATTATCATAAAAGAACCCACCAGCCAGATCATAAGCATAAACCATTTTCTCCAAACTTTAAGTAGATCTCCATAACCTATGACTTTAAGCTCTTCTTTTATATCACAACTTAAAAGTGTTAATTTGTATCCATAAATACAAGTGTTAAAAATGTACTTCATGCCTCTAAAGAGTGCTAAAAGTAGAGTTGCGTTTAAAAACAGGGCAAACCAAAAGCCAAAAACTTCTAAAAGTGCCTGTATCACTTGTTCATCTAAGGCACTCATGCCTTGAATCATATAGATATATAGTGTAACAAAAACAGAAAATAAAGCTGCAAATATAACACTACAAAATGTAAGTCTAAGCGCCCATCTAAGCCATAAAAAAAAGTAAAACTTAGCCATCTACTTCAAACTCTCTTATCATGTCATAGTAATTCTCTAATGTCATAAAACTCTTCTCAAATCTGTAACGAATTATAAATTCAACTACCATATCTTTTATCTCTATATTGATTTTTTCTGCCTTACCAAAGTAAGCTAATGAAACATTTGTACTTTTTTTAACAGCATTTTTATCATAACTAATTGCTAAGATTTGAAGATATTTTCCCTCTTTTATTTCACCTAAATTCTCAGCTAAAAGTGAAGCTCCTGAGAGGTTTATGGCTTTAAATTCAAATAGATCTTTAAACTCTTTTACTTTTTCATCTATCTCTAAAATCTTATAAAGCTTTTGTAAAATTTTTAAGTTTTCTTTTCTAGCTGTCTCATAAGATGATATTTTATTTGTTAGGTTTTTTAGTCTATCTAGTGCCGAACTCATCTTTTGCCTCTTTATTTTTTGCATTTTAAAAACATTAGCAGTATAACAAAAAAGCTATCCTTTATAAATAAAACAGTAGAATCATCAAAAATCACTCAATTGGTTTGTGCATGAAACTATCTTTTACTTCTTTAACGGTTAAAACTCTTGGGCTACTTTTTTTATCATCAAGTGTTTTCATACTTTTCATACTTTTTATAGCCAAAGACTCTTTTTCAGAGGGTTATATCTATCTTGTCAAAGAAGAAGTTACTTCCATAGAGAAGAAACTTCATGATGAAATCTCAACTAACTTGCAAAACAGAACTTTTGACAAACTTGAAGTCATAATCAAACCTTATCTCAAACACAAAAAAATCCTACTTATTAAAATAGACTCAGATCTACTTGATAAGCCTCTTGTTGTTTATAAAAAAGAAAAATCAATACAAAAACTACAAGATGATAAACATTTTTCATTTACTAAAGATATTTTCAAAGATGGCACTTTAAATAAATTAGCAAGCGTTACACTAATATACTCAAATCATTCTTATGAAACATATATGCAAAACTTCTACAGATACTTCATCGGTGGCGTTTTTATCTTTGGACTTGCTATCATTTTTCTTGGATTTTTACTATATAACTCTTTAAAAAAACTCAGAGTTCTAGCCAAATCACTTGAAAAATTCAATCCTTATGACACCGAAGTTAGTATTGTTAGCATAGACACAAATGATGAGATAGGGACTATAAGTAAGTCTGCTGGCATTATGGTAAATAAACTAAAATCTTACATACAAAGCACTAAAGAGTTAAATGAAACCATAAAACAAAAAGAAGCACACCTAAAAGAAGCTCAGAGGTTAGCTAAAGTTGGGAGTTGGGAATATAATGTTGTAGAAAAAGAACTAACTCTAAGTGATGAAATTTATCGTATTTTAGGAGTGAGATTTGGAACTGTAATAACTTGGGATGACCTTTTAGCTTATATCTCAAAAGAAGATTCTCAAAGGATTTTAAATATTTTAGAAGAGGCCATAAAAAATGGCTCGAAGTTTAATATTAAGTATGCTCTTACGCTCCAAAGTAAAAAAGAAATTTTTGTTCAAACAAAAGGTAAGGTTAGAAAAAAACAAGGTGGTCAAGTAAGAATAACTGCAATTACTATGGATATAACAAACGATATAAAAAACAAACAAACCATAGAGAGACTCGCTTATTATGATGCTCTGACTGGACTTGCAAACAGAACACTTCTCCAAGATAGGATGGAAAAAGCCCTACAATATGCAAAAAGACAAGAGACATGTCTAGCTGTTATGTTTTTAGATTTAGACCACTTCAAACTCATAAATGACACACTCGGACACAGCGTTGGGGATGAACTTCTCATACATATATCAAAAATATTAAAAATCCATCTAAGAGAGTCCGATACCCTCTCAAGACTAGGGGGAGATGAATTTATCATACTCTTACCATCAGTAAAATCCCATGAAGATGCTAACATCATTGCAAACAAAGTTCAAAATACTCTTCAATGCAAACACGATATCGGAAAGCATCAACTATACATAACTTCAAGTATGGGAATAGCGCTATATCCAGAGCATGGAGAGAGTGCTGATGAGCTTATAAGAAATGCAGATACTGCAATGTATGAAGCCAAAAGTAGTGGCAGAAATAGTTTTGCCATCTACTCTAAGAGCATGGGAAATTTCGTAGATAAACAACTTAACTTAGAACAGGACCTAACTCAAGCAGTTAAAAACAAAGAGCAAATAGAAGTATATTATCAAGTAAAAGTCAATGCTAAAGATGGGTTTATTTCAGGGGCAGAAGCTTTAGTTAGGTGGATTCATCCAACAAATGGCATCATAATGCCCGATGATTTTATTCATATTGCAGAGAGTACAGGCTTGATGGTTGAACTTGGAAATATAGTTATAGAAGAGTCTATCTCAAAACTACAAGAACTAAATAGACTAGGACTAAGCGGACTAAAAATCGCCATAAACCTCTCAGCAAGACAGTTTCAAGATCCAAGACTCATCTCTTTTGTATCGACTATGATTGAGAGATATGAAGTCAATCCTGCTCAAGTAGAGTTTGAGATCACAGAAACACTCTCAATGATAAATATTAACAATACTCTTAGAATTTTAAAAGAACTTAAACAAACTGGCGTATCTATAGCCATAGATGACTTTGGTACTGGGCACTCTTCTTTATCATACCTCAAAAAATTTCCTATAAACAGCCTCAAAATCGATAAAACTTTTGTCTTAGATATCATAGATGATGCAGATGATAAAGCAATAGTTCATGCTATAATCTCCATGGCACACTCGTTAGGTTTTACTACAGTTGCTGAAGGCGTTGAGACTAAGGAGCATGTGGACTTATTAAAAGAGATGGGTTGCGATGAACTTCAAGGTTATTATTTCTCAAAGCCTGTTGCAAAAGATGAGTTAACATCTTTTATGCATAACTTTACACCAACTAAGTAACTAATTTAGATATAATTTCATCAATAAAATATAAAAGATATAAATGGACTATTTACAAATAAAAAGAGTTAAATCTCTAAGTGGAAACATCAAAATCTCAGGTGCTAAAAACGCTTCTCTTCCTTTAATTGCAATGACAATTGTTGCAAAAAATAGCGTAAATATAAAAAATCTGCCTCATGTTGCAGATATAAATACACTCCTAAAACTATTGTCAAATCTTGGTGCATATTGCGAATTTTGTGATGATAGAGTTATTGTTGATACTTCAACTCTCACTCAAACCAAAGCAACATACGACATAGTAAAAACCATGAGAGCATCTATCCTTGTCTTAGGTCCAATTTTAGCCAGATTTGGACATTGTGAGGTCTCTCTTCCAGGTGGTTGTGCCATTGGTCAAAGACCAGTTGATTTGCACTTAAAAGCACTAGAGCAGATGGGGGCGAAGATAAATATAGAAGCTGGATATATTCATGCAATTGCACCAAATGGACTTAAGGGTTGTGAGATTATCTTTGATAAGATAACAGTAACTGGAACTGCAAATATAGTTATGGCTGCAGCCCTTGCATCTGGAGAGACAACTATCGTAAACGCTGCAAGAGAGCCTGAAGTGGTTCAGCTTTGTGAGATTTTAAATGCAAGTGGCGTCAAGATCGAGGGTATCGGAACAGCTGTGTTAAAGATACATGGCACTAATGGAGAGTTAGTAGATATAGAAGAATTCTCAGTTATTCCAGATCGTATAGAAGCTGGAACCTATCTTTGTGCTGGGGCAATAACTAGATCTGAACTTACTCTTACTCATGTTAATTCTCATCATTTAGGCTCAGTATTAGCAAAGCTTGAAGAGATGGGCTCAACTTTTACTATTACACAAGAGACTATAACTATCCATCCATCAAAAGTCATAAAACCTATAAAAATAGTTACACAAGAATATCCTGCATTTCCTACAGATATGCAAGCGCAGTTTCTAGCTCTTGCAACTCAAGCAAAGGGAACTTCTATCATAGAAGAAAAACTTTTTGAAAATAGATTTATGCATGTAAGTGAGCTCCAAAGAATGGGTGCAGATATCTCTTTAAATGGTAATGTAGCAACTATAAATGGCGGTACAAAATTAAGCGGAACGGATGTTATGGCTACAGATCTAAGAGCTTCAAGTGCTCTAGTTTTAGCTGGTTTAGTCGCTGATGGGATCACAAATGTACATAGAATCTACCACTTAGATCGTGGCTATGATGCACTAGAGAAGAAGCTAGAAGCTGTTGGAGCAAATGTAAAGAGATTAAAAGAGTAAAATTACTTAAATATAATCATCTCATAAATGCTTTTTTTAGTTACTAGTGCCTTATCTGGAGATACCGCGTGAGAGTTTTGTGCGCGCGAGACTTTATGTCTTAGATCTAGTATCTCTGATTCCATATCATCTACATTCTCTTTAAGTCTCAGTATAATATCCACACCTGCTAAATTTACACCTAGCTCACGAGTAAGTCTAAGTATAAGTTTGATCTTATCTATATCTCTTTGAGAATATAATCTTATGCGACCATTTGAGCGCGAAGGAGATATGAGATTTTCTCTCTCATACTGCCTTAGAGTTTGCGGATGAATATCTAAAATCTTAGCAACAATGCTTATTAGATAAACTGGTTCATCATACTTATGAATCATATTTTCCCCTTTTTCATATATTTATTCTTTTGGAAGCTTTTCTTTCATAACTTTTACTAGATCTTCGTCTAGATCTTCAATCTTAGGTAGGACTATATTTGCTTCAAGATATAAGTCACCACGAACTTTAGTTTTTCTGTTCATCGCACCCATCTCTTTAACACGAAATCTTTGTCCATTTTTAGTGTTACTAGGAACTTTTAGCTTTATCTCTTTTTCTAGGGTTTGTATAGAGATTTTATCACCAAAAAGAGCAGCTTGAAGAGGGACATCAAAACTTTTAATCAAGTCATCATCTTCTCTTATATAGTCCGGATTTGGAGCTACGCTTATCTTTAAAAACAGATCCCCTGCTCTTCCACCTTGAGCGTGACCTTTGCCTTTTACTCGCATCTTCTCGCCACTTTTTACACCAGCTGGGATCTTGATATCAAATCTCTCCCCATTTACAGATACCGAGTGTGAACCACCAAGGATTGAGACACTAAAAGGGATAGTGACACTTGTCTCAATATCTA
Source organism: Sulfurimonas sp. (assembly GCF_023228785.1). GTDB lineage: Bacteria > Campylobacterota > Campylobacteria > Campylobacterales > Sulfurimonadaceae > Sulfurimonas. Next base: position 16,669 of record NZ_JALOAN010000022.1, on the reverse strand, counting down.
GATTTGCTTGTTGCTGCTGCCCTCTAAAGCCATCAAAACTACTAGAGCCTCCAAATCCACCAAAACCACCGCCTCCAGCAAACATCTGACGAAGGATTTCATCCAAATCAGCACTACCACCTGCTTGAGAGCGAGAAAAATCATGGAAATTTTGACCACCAAACATATTATCACCATGTCTATCATACTGCTGTTTTTTCTCTTTATCGCTTAGTATTTCATAAGCAGCATTTATCTCTTTAAATTTATCTTCAGCACCTTTATCTTTGTTTACATCTGGATGATACTGACGAGCAAGCTTTCTATACGCTTTTTTAATCTCGCTCTCGCTCGCATTTTCCGATACTTCAAGAGTCTTGTATAACGATTTAGCCATTTATTTTTTCCTATATTTTGTATTATAATTGTTAGATTAACTAAGCGACAGTATATCATAAGAGTTGAGTGGATGTCAATCAAGGTGTTCATTCAGAGATGCTAAGCACATAAAACGGCTTCATGGTGGGTACCCCAAAATCAGAGATTTTGACCCTTCCACTGCAGGGGTTTTACTTAGCTTAACATCTCTTGGCTTTGGGGCATTAAGAGATAAACCTTAATGTAAAAAGTGTCTAACCTCTGAAAAGTAAAGACTCATGCCAAACTCATCAGCTGCTGCAATGATCTCATCATCACGAATAGATCCACCTGGCTCTATGACACTCTTTACACCAGCCTCTGCTGCTGCATCTATAGAGTCACGAAACGGGAAAAATGCTTCACTCGCAAGTGCAGCTCCAGTTACATCTAGTCCCATCTCCTTAGCTTTTTTAAGTGCACATTGACTTGCATCTACACGACTTGTCATTCCCATACCAACTGCTACCATTGCAGAGTTTTTAACATAAACTACACAGTTTGACTTTGTAAGAGATGCTACTTTATATGCTATCTCCATATCTTTTAACTCGTCTTCACTTGCCGCTTTTTTACTAACAAGCTTTGCATCTCTTACTTCATTGTCATTAACTTTATCTGCATCTTGATATACAAAGCCGCCATCAATATGCTTGAAGTCCTTCTTATCAAGTGCTAAAATTAACTTATCACTCCCTTGCTCAAAAAGCTTGATACGCTTTTTAGATGCAAAAACTTCTTGCGCTTCTTCGGTTATACGACCTGCGATTATAACTTCTAAAAAGATCTCATTCATCTTTAGTGCTAACTCACGAGTCACAACGCCATTAACCGCTACAACTCCACCAAATGCAGAGACTGGGTCACATTTGAGGGCTTCTTCATAAGCTTCGAGTAGTGTATCTTTTATAGCAAATCCGCAGGGATTTCCGTGTTTTGTGATACAAACAGCATTTTCATCGCCAAATGCAGAAGCGATTTTAACAGCACCGCTTAAATCATTAAGGTTGTTAAAACTAGCCTCGCCTTTTAGAGTTTTAAAGTTATCACTGTAGTGTTTGCCAAATTCATACAAAGCACCTTTTTGATGAGGATTTTCTCCATAACGAGTATCCATAACTTTGCTTCCAACTATAAACTGTTTCTTACCAAAGCCACCATTAAAGCGCTCATTCATATAGTTTGCAATCATAGAGTCATAAGCGGCAGTATGCTCATAAGCTTTTATCATGTAAGATCTGCGAAACTCTTTTGTGTTTTTCTCATTCTCTATCGCGTCAATTACCTCATCATAATCAGTTACATCTGTAACAATTATAACGCTATCAAAGTTTTTTGCAGCACTTCTAACCATAGCAGGTCCGCCGATGTCGATGTTTTCTATGATCTCATCAAAATCATCAGTTCTTTGTATAGTCTCTTTAAAAGGATAAAGGTTCACACAGACTAGATCTATAGACTCAACGCCTAACTCTTTTGCTTGGCTGATGTGTGATTCTTTATCACGGCGATATAAAATTCCACCATGAACAAATGGATTTAGAGTCTTTACTCTTCCTTCAAAACACTCTGGAAACTTTGTAACCTCATCGATCTCTATAGCTTTTACACCATTTTCTAGCAGTATCTTATATGTTCCACCTGTTGAGACTATCTCGTAACCATTGCTCACAAGTCTCTTACAAAACTCAACTACGCCACTTTTATCACTAACACTTACTAATGCTCTCTTTGCCAAAAAACTATCCTTTTATCTTCTAATAATACATTTATCGCAATTTTAGCTAAACTATTATTATGAAACTATAAGCTTTGAGTTCAACTCTCTTAAAGAATAGTTTAAATACCCTTTCGTAATTTTGTAGAAGAAAATATTTATAGAGGTTTTAATATGAAAAAAATTGCAATTCTTTGTTCTGGTGGTGATGTATCTGGGATGAATCCTGCACTCAAACACTTTGTAGAGTACTCCATACAAAAAGGTTTGATTCCACATCTAATCTACAACGGATATGAGGGTTTGATCGATGATGAGATAAAAGAGGCTAGCTACTCTGATGTCTCTGGGATTATCAATCGTGGTGGAACAAATATAGGAAGTGCAAGAAGCAAGAGATTTCATGAGAAAAAATATAGAGATATCGCAAAACAAAACCTAGATGCTAGAGGTATTGATATGCTTGTTGCCATGGGTGGTGATGGTTCCTTAAAAGGTCTCGATATCTTTTACCAAGAGAGCGGCATAAAATTTTGCGGTATTCCTGCAACAATTGACAACGATATAAACGGAACTGACTACTCTTTGGGGGTTGACACCGCTCTTAACATCATAAAAGTCTCTATAGATGCCATCAGAGACACTGCATCTTCATTTAGAAGAGCTTTTGTTATAGAGACTATGGGTAGAGATTGTGGCTACTTAGCTCTTGTCTCACATCTCACCTCTGGATCTGAGTTGTGTCTTATTCCTGAAGTTGAGTATGATCTTAAAAAGTATGAAGAAGAGTTCAAAAAACAGATAAAAAATGGCAGAAGATACTTCATAGCTATAGTTTCTGAAGGTATAAAAGATAAGTCATCAGATATTTCACAATGGTTTGAGAATGTTATTGGCATGGAGTCAAAGGTTAGTATCTTAGGTCATGTTCAACGAGGTGGTAACCCTAGCACATATGATAGACTCATGGCTTATAAGTTTGTAAACCACGCTATAGATGGGCTTCTTAGTGGGAACAATAGAAGCGTTATCTGTTATACAAAAAATGGGTTTGAGTTTAAGACTATAGAAGAAGTTACTTCAAAGAAAAAAGAGTTAGATCCAGAGTTAATCTCTTACTTAAAAAATAACTCTTAAGAGAGAGTTTTTAAACTCTCTCTATTACCTTTTTAAAGGTGTTGAAGTAGTTGTCTTGCAACTCTTCTAGGCTCATTAAAACATCGTTAATTTTAATGTTATCTCCGCCAACTACTCCGATTTTCTCACATGCCAAAGACTCATCAAGCATAGCTTCAAAGGCTTCACAATTTTCAGGTTTAACCTCTATAATAGCTCTACTCATAGACTCCGCAAAGATATCTCTACTGTCGCTCACACTCATCTCAACATCGCAACCAAGACCTGAAGTTGCAGCCATTTTAGCAAGTGCAATAGCTACACCACCACTACTCGCATCTTTAGCACATTCAAGTAGATGTTTTTTGTTGGCTTCGATGACTAGATCCCAAAGAGCCAACTCTTTTTTGTAGTCAATACTTGGCATCTCTCCAGCTACTTTGTTAAAAAGTTCTTTCATGTAGAGAGATCCACCAAATTCACTTTTTGACTCACCTACTAAGTAAAGGGCATTGCCCACTCCGCCAAAGCTAGACATAAGAACATTGTTTTGGTCATCGTTTACACCAACTGTTGCGATCGATGGAGTTGGAAAAACAGATACACCATTTGTCTCATTGTAAAGTGAGACATTTCCACCAATAACAGGAGTGCTAAGTTCTAAACACGCCTCTTTTATACCAAGACAAGCTTGTGCAAACTGCCACATAACTTCTGGATTTTGTGGGTTACCAAAGTTCAGACAATCTGTTATCGCTAAAGGTCTAGCTCCGCTCATAGCAACATTTCGCCCAGCTTCTATAGTCGCAGCCGCAGCTCCGGCTTTTGGATCTATGTAGCAGTAACGAACATTACAATCAGCACTCATAGCAAGAGCTTTACCGTTCTCTTTTATGCGGATAACTGAAGCATCGAGCATGCCGCCTTTTTTGATAGTGTTAGTTTGAACCATAGAGTCATACTGACTATAGATCCACGATTTATCTACAACTTCCATAGACTTAGTAAGCTTCTCAAATGCATCTTGGTTTGAAACAGTTTCAAAATCGTTTATAGTTACGCTCTTTAGTTCATCCAAATAAGTTGGACGACTCATAGGGCGGTTTAACTCTGGTGCCTCTTCACTCACTGGATCTACTGGAACCTCAGCCACTTTTTCTCCGTGCCAAAAAAGTTCCATATTTCCAGTATCAGTTACTTCACCAATAACAGCAGCATCAAGATCCCATTTTTCAAAAATATCTATAATAGCTTGTTCAGATCCAGCTTTAGCACAAAGAAGCATACGCTCTTGGGACTCACTAAGCATGAAGTCATAAGGAGTCATGCCCTCTTCACGTGCTGGAACACGGTCAAGATGCATTATCATACCAGCACCCGAGCGACCTGCCATTTCAAAAGATGAAGAGGTAAGTCCAGCTGCACCCATATCTTGTATCCCAACAACATGATCAGTTTTAAAGAGTTCCATACAAGCTTCAAGTAGAAGTTTTTCAGTAAAAGGATCTCCTACTTGAACAGTTGGACGAAGAGATTTTGATTCCTCTGTAAAACTGTCACTACTCATAACAGCTCCACCTAAACCGTCTCTACCAGTTTTTGCACCAACATAAATTACTGGATTGCCAACACCATCAGCGCGACCATAAAATATCTCATCAGTTTTTGCAATACCTAGGTTAAAAGCGTTTACTAAGATGTTGCCGTTATAGCACTCATCAAAACTAACTTCTCCACCAATTGTTGGAACTCCCATACAGTTTCCATAACCACCGATCCCGGCAGTTACTCCGCGAACTAAGTATCTCTGATGAGCTGAAGTTTTATCGTCGTTTAGGATATTTCCAAATCGCAAAGCATTTAGAGATGCAACAGGTCTTGCTCCCATAGTAAAGACATCACGCATAATCCCACCAACACCAGTAGCAGCACCTTGATATGGTTCTATAAAGCTTGGATGGTTATGTGATTCCATCTTAAATACAGCAGCATATCCACCACCAATATCTATAACTCCAGCATTTTCTCCTGGACCTTGAATGACCCATGGAGCTTCTGTAGGAAAGCCTTTTAAGTGTACTTTTGAAGACTTATAAGAGCAGTGTTCACTCCACATCGCAGAGAAGATCCCAAGCTCAACTAAGTTTGGCTCTCTTTTTAAAATCTCTTTTATATGTGCATAATCATCTTGAGAAAGTTTATGATTTGCAAGCTGTGTCTCTATATCTGGTAGTTGTTGGCTCACGGAAGATTCCTAAAAATTGATTTTTAATGGGGGATTATATCTAATTTGTTCTAATAACAATTTTAATGAAAGGCGAAGTCGGTTTTTGTTCTCTTGTTTTTCTTTAGAGAGTAGATATCTTTATACTCTATGCTTAAAATTTCATAGTGTTTTGTCTCATTTGGAAGTTTGACATAGAAGTCATCATCGACCTCTTTTGTAAGCATCGCTTTTGCTAGTGGAGAATTCATTGAGATAAGACCTATCTCTGGCTCACTCTCTACAACTCCGCAGATTGTATAGTGCTCTTGCTTCTGGCTATTAATGTTTAAAACACTTACACTACTTCCAAAACTCACCCTATCGTGATTAAAGAGAGATGGATCTATAATTTGTGCTTTTTGTATCATTGAGTCGAGGAAAAAAAGTCTTTTATCTATAAAACGAAGTTTCTCTTTTGCAGCGTGATAGTCAGCATTTTCGCTTCTATCACCTTGTGCAGCAGCTACAAGTTTTTCTTGTGCAGTTTTTGGTTTTTCGACTTCTAGGAGATACTTAAATTCTTCTGTGAGAAGATCGTAACTCTCTAAAGTCATAGGTTCTCTGGTCATTTTATAAAGAGCCTACTTTTTTTATCATAGCTTAACTCTCAAAACCTAAAATATAATAGGTCTCTTTATTATCAAGTTTGTTTACTCTCACTTTAAACTTGTCGCTAAAGTGCTTAATTTTTTCATGTGCTTCAAGTGCTGACTCTGAACTTGGAGCCTCAACTTTTATCTTAAAATAGTCATTTGAATTTGATAGTGCTACGTAAGAGCCATCAACTTTTAAGTGATCATGAAGATCCATAATATGCTTCTGGATCTTGTCATATCCAATAGTATTTTTCTCGATCTTCTCAAGTTGGCTCAAAAGAGCATTGTTTGGTGCATAACCTAGTTGAGTAAGCATAGCGTCTCTTTGCATGTCAGTCCTTTTGTATGTGATACAAAAATAGTATCACTATATTGTAAATATTAAGTTATAATTGTACCAATAACTTAATTTCAATCAAAGAGAGCATTTATGAATGATGAGATACTAAAAAAAATCAAACAATTACCTCCGCTTCCAGAATCTGCACTACAGATAGAAGCTGTCTATCAAGATCCAGATAGTAGTTTTAACGATATGGTAAAAATTTTAGAAAAAGATCCCCTTTTAACTGCTGACATTTTAAAAGCTGCAAACTCACCACTCTATGGTTTTTCAAGAGAGATAAATGCTATATCTCAAGCTGTAGGACTTTTTGGAATGGGAACAGTTAGAGGTTTTGCACTTGCTAGCATTGTTAAAAAAAGTTTTTCACTAGATCTATCTCCCTACAACATTAACAACGATATGTTTTCAGCACTATCAAAAAAGCAACATGGGCTAACTACCGCATGGTGTTTAAGAAAAGAGAACAAACTTCTTGGAGTTCTCTCTCCAGCTGCCTTTCTTGTAGAAATTGGCAAAGTTTTAATATCTCAACAAATCATAGCTGATGGAAAAGTAGAAGCCTTTAAAGATGCATTAAATGAACTTCAAGATGTTGAAGCTGCTGAGAGAAAAATCATGGGTATTGATACACCAGAAGTAAGCTCATCTATTTTTAAGCACTGGAGATTTGAAGAGGGACTTGTAAATACCATAGCATTTTGTCAAGATCCAGACAAAGCAGAAGAACAAGATAAGAGACCTGCACAGATCTTGCATGTTGTCCGCACAACTGTTCCAATAGACGGCATCGTAACAGATGCAAGTGTAGAAGCTGCAAAAGAGTTGATAAGCAAATATGGGCTTGATATGCCAAGCTTTGAGCAAGCTTTAGAAAACATTAGATAATTCTGCTTTGAAATCTCTTCTAATAAAACTCACTCTAGGTTTGAGTGAGCAAGACATAAGCCCAGACGAACTCCCTCATATAAATAGTTTTTTAACAAAAGGATATATCACTAGAAAAGATAATCTTTACAAATTTAACTCAAAATTTCGTGCTGGAACTCTTGGACTTGTTCAAAATTCAACTGCCTACTTAAATGTCATAGGCGAGAATGTTCGAGATCTCTTCATTGGTGAATCGGACTTAGCAGATGCTAAAGAGGGAGATCTCATCATCGCTCAAAGGCTCTTAGGAGTTAGAGGCACTCCTAGTGCAAAAGTAGCTGAGATCGTTGGTCGTGCTGAGAGTTATAGCATAGCTTATGTAGTTTTAAAACATGAAAGAAAATCATTAGTCAACCTTAAAAACGACCATCCTGTTGGAGTAGAACTTACTCAAGAAGAGTTAGATAAATATGAGATCGATGATGTTTTTAAAGTTAGCAATCAAGAAAACACTATTATGGAGAGACTTGGAAATCTACAAGATCCAAAGGTCGATGAGAAGATAGTTTTAGCACAATATAACAAGCACGATGCCTTTGATGAAGAGGTCTTAAAAATAGCGAGTTCATTTGAAGAAGTAGATGCATCTAAATACCCATCAAGAGTAGATCTGCGAGAACTATCTTTTTGTACTATAGATCCAGTAACTGCAAAAGATTTTGATGATGCCATCTTTTGGGATGATAAAAACTCAACTCTTTATGTCGCTATAGCTGATGTTAGTGAGTATGTAAAACCTTTTGGAGCGATTGATAATGAAGCTATATATAGAAGTTTTAGTATCTATCTTCCACATCGCTCTATCCCTATGCTTCCGCGGGAACTAAGCGAGACTCTCTGCTCGCTCCAACCTAACAAAGATAGACTCTCTTATGTCTTTGAGATGAAGCTAGATCTTGACTCACTTGAAGTTAAACAATCTAAAGTTTATGAAGCCATTATTCATTCAAAGAGAAGATTTGACTATGAAGAGATAGATGCACTATTTGAGGGCAAAACTGATCCAAAAAATGAAGAAGAAAAAGAGATCTTTTCATGGCTGAAAAAACTTCGAGACATAACAGATGCACTCAAGAAAAAGAGATTAAAAGTTGGTTATGACTTTCACTCTAAAGAACTTGAACTCAACATCGATGAAGAGTCAAATATAGTATCAACATCTTATGCAGAGGAGACTCCATCTCACGCTCTTATAGAAGATTGTATGCTTCTAGCTAACAAAGAAGCTGCTGCGAAATACTCTCGTGGGATCTTTAGGATCCACGAAGAACCAAGCCAGGGCAAACTGCAGATCTTGTACCAAGAATTAGCTGGGATTGGAATGTCCATAGACATCAAAAACTCTATGAAAGAGACCATCACAGATATACAAAACCAAGCTAAAGAGATGGATCTAGAATCAGAAGTAGATACTCTCATTATCCGCTCTCAGATGCAAGCAAAATATGCACCGCTTAACTCTGGACACTTTGGACTTGGCTTTGAGGCTTACACACACTTTACATCGCCAATTAGACGCTACTCAGACTTAATAGTCCACAGACTTCTAAAAGCTATTAACAACAATGATACACAAGAAGGCTCTTATGTTTTAAGAAACATTGAGGCACTTACAATGACCATCAGTGAAAAAGAGAGAGAAGCTAGTAGTATCGAAGCTGAATTTGCTCAAAGAAAATTTGCTAGATGGGCGAATGAAAACTTAGAGAAAAATTTCAAAGCTAGAATAACAGCTACAAAACCAGAATACAAAGCTGAGATCTTAGATGAGATTAGTGGAGCTAGACTTCTTATAACTGCTGCAGATAATGCAGTCCTATTTCAAGATGTAGTCGTTTGTATAGATAAAGCAGATATTGCAAAAGCTAAGATCTATGCTCATGTAGTAGAGAGTAGTGATGTACAGAGCTGAATTTGACAAACATCTTCAAAACAACTCTATCTCAAACAGTTTTGTTCTTTTTGGCGAGAGTGCTTTTCTTATAGAGAGTTATGTTGATAGACTCACAAATATAACAGATGCATCTACTTTATCACTTTACCATGATGAGTATGATGCGAAACTCGCAAAAGCTCATCTATCTCAAGCTTCATTATTTAGCGATGTGAATGTTCTCATTATTAAAAGCGAGAAAAAAGTTCCAAAAAAGGATCTAGATGAGTTAGTAGAACTTTGTGAGAAAAACAAAGACAATATATTTGTTTATGCTTACTTTGGAGATGATCATAAATCTTATGGCAATGCTTATAAAAATAAAAGCACAATGTGTGTAAGATTTTTCAATCCAAACCATAATGAAGCACTGCAAATATTACTACAAATCGCAAAAGAAAAAGATGTAAATATAGATAAATATTCTTTAGCTCATCTACTAAATATTCACAACTCTGATATATCTTTAGCTGCAAACGAGATGGATAAATTTCGCGTTTATGACAAAGAGATAACTACAAAAGATATAGACAACCTTGTATCTGGACTTGGCGAGATAAGCTTAGATGACTTTATAAAAAAGATACTCTCAAAAAAAGAGTTCAAAGAAGACTTACTCAACATCCTAGAACACGGCGAAGATGAGATAAGAGTCCTAACTATGATCTGCTCATACATAACACAACTCTATATGTTTAACATATACATTAGAGTAAATGGCAGACCAAACGCGTTAGAGATCCTAGGATATCCAGCTCCTAGTTTTGTGGTAGATGAAAAAGCGGCCCTTAGCTTGAAGATAAAACCAAATACTTACTACAAACTACATAGCTTGCTACTTGATAGTGAACTAAAGATGAAAAGTTCTCATATAGATAAAGGTGCTATTTTGCTCTCCACGCTTATACGAGTTCAGAAGCTACTGTAATTAAAGTTTCGCCATTATTTGGAAGCGAGGTTTCAGTTGGGCTTTAAAAGATATAATAGCTTTGAACCCATGTAGTGCGAAGCTGAAGCATCGCTTCCGAAAATCATGTGAACATTAAAACAATGTTATTTAAAATATGAATTTTGAAAATGAAAAAAAGTGTGTAGTTACAAGGTGCTTGTTGAGGAAACATACTTTAGTATGGTAACGAGATAAATTCATTTATATTTTGATTTTTGGAAAAACTAAAAGAGTGATGTAAATTCAAGGAGTCTAACGATGAAGCGCACTGCTGTGCGTGAAGAGTGTAACGACGCAGAAGTTGCGTCGCTATTTTAGTTTTTATCTTGGTTTACTATCTTATTTGAGCCTATCCACGGCATCATTTCACGAAGTTTATTACCAGTAACAGTAATTAACTTAGTCTTATCGTTATTTCTCTCAGCATTCATACGAGGATAACCAGCTTGACCTTCTAGGATGAAGTCTTTAGCAAATCTACCATCTTGGATCTCTGTTAAGATATCACGCATTGCTTGTTTACTCTCAGCATTAATAACACGCTTACCTGAAACATAGTCACCATACTCAGCAGTGTTAGAAATTGAATATCTCATATCAGCAATACCACCCTCAAACATTAAGTCAACGATTAGTTTAAGTTCATGTAGACACTCAAAGTATGCAAGTTCTGGAGCATAACCAGCTTCAGTTAATGTTTCAAATCCAGCTTGAACAAGTGCAGTTGCACCACCACATAAAACAGCTTGCTCTCCAAAAAGATCAGTCTCAGTCTCATCTTTAAAAGTAGTTTCGATAATCGCAGTTCTACCACCACCAATAGCTGATGCATATGAAAGTGCTAACTCTTTAGTTGTACCTGAAGGATTTTGACCAACAGCGATTAGATCTGGAATACCACCACCACGAACAAATTCACTTCTTACAGTGTGTCCTGGAGCTTTTGGAGCTATCATAGTTACATTTATATCAGATCTTGGAATTATACGACCATAATGGATGTTAAACCCATGACCAAATGCGATTGTAGCACCACTTTTTAAGTTTGGTTCAATCTCATTTTTGTAGATTTCTGATTGGTTTTCATCTGGTAAAAGAATCATAATAACATCAGCTTTTGCAGATGCTTCTGCGATAGTTAAAACTTCAAAATTTTTAGCCTCAGCTTTAGCCCAAGATGAACCACCTTTTCTTAAACCTACACATACCTCAACACCGCTATCTCTTAAGTTTTCAGCGTGAGCGTGTCCTTGAGAACCAAAACCTATCATTGCTACTTTTTTGCTCTTGATAAGTTCGATATTACAATCTTTGTCATAGTAAACATTTAATGCCATTATTTTTCCTTCTCTTAATATTAAGCCTTAGCGCTCAATCATTTTTGCGCATTATACTGAAATAAAGCAAAAACTTTTATAATACTCCTTATATTTACAGATAAAAGGCTTAAAATGAAAAAGTTCAACCTATTTAAAGAGATAATCACAGTAGATAAAAATGCTCTGCTTTGTGCCATAAACTCTTCAAAAAACTTTGCCATTAACATATATGGAGAGATTAAAGAATCACCATTTAATAGTAAAGAGATACTAATCTATCAAGGTAAACCTGAAAAAGTAGAGAAGTTTGAGAGTGTTTTAGGAAAAAACTATCAATTAGTAGAAGATAAAGATAGAGTTTTGATAAAAGCTTTTGCAAATTGGCAAGAACTTATAGGCGTAAATATGCCTCGTGCATCTTATGATGACACAACTGCTGATGGTGTAGCTGAGTTTTCAAACAAGAGTCTTGAAGACATTGGTTGGCATGCTACTGAGTTTAATATCAACTATAGAACCTTAGTTGAAGTCTTAGAAGAGAGATGTAAGGGTATTATTTACTGTATAGAACAAGAAGAACCATACCAGTTTAGCGGACTTGGATTTTTAAGTGATGATGAAGAGGCTAAAGAGGTTTTGTTTAATTATTGTCAAGCTAAAATAAAAGATATGATTGAAAATGATCCTGACTTTAAAAGAGATGAGTTAACTGACGACGAAGAAGAGGCTGCGGAATTTTTTAATCTTTAATGCTGTAGAGATATCTTTGAAGTATTATCATAGCTGAGATGGAGTCTATTCGCCCATCTCGGATCTGCTTGATCTCGCCTCTCATCAAAGTCTGTGCTTCTTTTGAACTTCCAGCTTCATCTTGAAAAAAAACTTCACCCTTAAAATCTACTAAATTCATAAAATGTTCTATTCGTCGCCTCATCTCATCTTCGCTACTTCCACCAAGTGGGATGCCAATGACTACTGCATCCACCTCCCACTCTTTTAAAACTTTTTTAACTTCATCGGATGCCTGATTACGATTTTTTCTTATAATTGCAGGTAGTGGAGTTACTAGATCTTTATGAGCGGAGTAAGCCAAACCAATTCTTTTTAGTCCTAGATCTATAGCGATATACTTCAATCTATTTTCCTAAACAAAAAGAGCCAAACATCTTATCTAGCATCTCATCATTTTCAAACGGTCTGGTTATTGAAGAGATCTCTTTTATAGCCTCATTGAGATGAAAAGAGAAGATCTCTAACTCTTGATCACGCAATGGTTCAAATGCTTCTTCTATGTTACTTAGTGTGTTTTGTACAGCCAAGACTTGTCTTTGAGAGATAAGCATTATCTCATCAGAACTATTACTCTTGTCCATAATAGACTTTAGTACACCTATAAGTGAAGTTACACTCTCTTTTGAGTTTAACTCTAGATCAAATTTTCTCCCTTTAAACTCAAAAAGAGACTCTAGATCTATCTTGTTTTTTACAAATAAAATTTCTTTATCTTTTGTGTTTGTCTCTATCAAAGAGAGTATCTGTTTATCTTCATCGTCCATAACTCTTGAACCATCAAAGAGTGCTATAACAATATCTGAGTCTTGTATTGCTTCTAAAGATCTCTCTATACCTATGCGTTCTATCTCATCGCTTGACTCTCTTATACCTGCAGTATCTACTATGCGAATAAGATGCGAGCCAACTCTTACTTGCTCTTCTATGGTGTCTCTTGTAGTTCCTGCAATATCGCTAACTATAGCTCTGTTGTAGTTAAGTAGTGAGTTTAGCAACGAGCTCTTGCCAACATTTGGTTTTCCAATGATGGCAACTTTAAAGCCTTGCATCAAACCCTCTCGCGATTTTGAAGCTATAAGAGTTGATTGTAGTGAATTTTCAAGTTTGCTGAGTTTACTCTCAATCTGATCTATGAGATCTTGTGGTAGATCTTCTTCTGCATAGTCAATGCTAACTTCTGAGTAGGCAAGTATATGTATCATCTCATCTCTAATGTTTTCTATATACTCTTTTAGTGAGCCTTTCATTTGCCGAGCTAAGATCTTTGCTGCGTCTTCACTTTTTGCTTCAATGAGCCCAGCTATCGCCTCAGCTTCACTTAGATCTATGCGCCCATTAAAGAAAGCTCGTTTAGAAAATTCTCCAGCGGTGGCAAGTCTAGCTCCAGCGTCAAGTGTAGCCTTTAGTATGCTTTGGGCTACTATATAACCACCATGACACTGGATCTCAACTACATCTTCTGCAGTAAAAGAAAACGGAGCTTTAAAGTAAATTATTATCGATTCATCTATAAGAGTGTTTTGCGAGTCATATAGTGTGCTAAGAGTTGCGTATCTTGGAGAAAAGTCTTGTTTTTTGCTTAGTTTTTTTGCAATCTCTAAGGCACAATCACCACTTATGCGGATGATTGCGATAGAACCTATGCCATTAGCTGTAGCTATGGCACTTATTGTTTCAGTCATCATTATGAAGTGTGATAATCATTTATAATGATATATTTGAGTCCATCACGAGTTGAACGGATAGCTACATATTTATCAGGGTAGATCTCTCTTAATTCTCTTAGAGCGATTTGGACTAATACACCATCAAGTATCTTAGTTTGAGCTCTTCCATCTCTCTCAACACTCTCTTTTACCCCGCCCAAATATCTTGATATCGACTCTTCTTGATTTTTCAAGAACTCTGCAATTTCTAGGCGAAGTTGTAGTTGGTATTTTGTGTTTATCCAGTTAAATATCATGTATGAGAGTGCTTTATACCGATAACCCTCTTTACCGATAAGCAAAGCTGCATCTTCACCTTTAAACTCAACTAAAAGTGTATTTTCATCATAAACGCTTACTTCAATCTCATCTATATCAAAACATATTGACTTAAAAAGTTGATTTATATCTTTTTGTACGCTTTTTGCTATCTCTTGATTTGATGGCAAATCATTATTGTCATCATATTCATCATCATAATCTGCAAGATACGAATCTATGTCATCATCGTATTCTTCATCTTGAGTGCTTACAAAAGACTCCGGCATAATTGTATCGTTTATGATAGTTTGACTTACTTTAAATGTTTTAGTTCGCTTTGGTTCTTCTTTGATCTCTTGCTTGATCTCTTGTTTTTTTATCTTAGAAATTTTTTCTTGTTTTTCTTGTTTTATGACTCTATCTAGCTTAACGCTTGTTTCTTTCTCACTTGAGTTAAACTTCTCTTCTTCTTTTATAGCAACTATGATAGCACTCTTTTTAAAGAGTCCTAAAAAGCCTTTGGATGGATACTGAACTACTTCTATTTTAAGCTGTGTAACAGAACACTCCAACGAAGAAGCAGCATCTTTATAAGCTTCTTCTAGAGTTGCAGACTCTATTTTAATCATCTTTTCTTCCATTAGATTTTTTTGAACTTTTTTCTTCTTGCGCTTCTTTATGTTCTACTTTTTTTGCGTGATCACTAACAGCTATCTCTGCTTCTTTAGCATTTTTAAACTGTAAGTTTACGATAGATTGTTGAGCTATTGAGAAGAGGTTATTTACAAACCAGTAAAGAACTAAACCAGATGGGAAAGTTAAGAAAAATAGAGTAAATATAACTGGTAAATACTTAAATACTTTTTCTTGCAATGGATCAGTAAAGTTATTTGGCGTAAGCTTTTGTTGATAGTACATAGATGCACCCATTAAAATAGGTAAAATATAGTACGGATCTTTTAATGAAAGATCACCAACCCACATGATCCAAGGTGCACCTTGTAGTTCAACTGCATTTAAAAGTACGCGGTAGATCGCAAAAAATACTGGGATCTGTAGTAGCATTGGCAAACAACCACCAAGCGGATTTGCATTGTGTTTTTTATACATCTCCATAACTGCAGCATTCATGCGTTGTGGATCGCCTTTATGTTTTGCTTGAAGCTCTTTGATCTTAGGTGAGATCTCTTTGATCTTTTGCATAGAGACCATACCTTTATATGTCAAAGGATACAAAATAGTTCTAATAATCAGAGTAAGGGCTATAATAGACCAACCCCAATTACCAAAGATCCCATGAAGCCATGAAAGGAGTTGAAAAAGAGGCTTTGATGCAAAAGTAAACCAACCATACTCTATAGCGTTTGTAAGAACTGGTTTAATATTTTCTAGAACTTTATACTCTTTTTGACCAACATATCCACTAAAACTCATCTCTTGAAGTGCATCAAAGTAGATCACAGGGTTGTCTTCTCTATCTCTCTCAAGAGTAATTACAGTATCTTTTGCAAAACCATACATTATAGTTGCAGAATACTGATCAAATGCAGAAATCAATTCAACTCCGCTAAAAGTTTTTCTACCCTCAGCATCACCATCTTCTACGATAGTTGCTATTTCATCATCTGTATAGACCATAGCACCAGAAATAGTCATCATCTGCTCTGTTACTTGTGGTCTTTGACCTAGATATATATAGTATCTTTTGTCATCAGATAGAGAAATCTTTGCATCGTAATGTCCATCAGCATAAAAAGTGATCTCTTTTGTAACTGTTAGTGATGATAGTTTTTGAGTTAGTGTAACTTTTTGAGGGCTTCCATCAAGTGCAATTTTCTCTACTGATGCGCTATATGCAACAGTTTTTGATTCATTATCTATCACTTCGTCTAAAAATCTTATATATAGTGGTTTCATTCCAGTTTCTGGGATGAGTTGTGAGTGCCCGCCATCTTTATTGTTAAACTTTGCCTGTAAAAGCTCTTTTGAACTAATGCGACCTAGTGTATCGATTTTTAAGATAAAATTTTTGTGAGTAACTGTTGAAATAGTGTTTGAGCGACCTGCCACTTCGCTAACTTCTTTAGTTATAGAGTGTCCAGTTGTTGGTTCAACTATATCTTGTGAGTTCTCTGTTGTATTTTGATGTTTTAGTTCAACACCTTGCTTTGCTTTTGCCACTTCTTGTTGTGGCTCCTCTGGTGGAAAAATTGCTGTATAAGCTACGAAAAAGATTATAGACGCTGCTACTGCTAGCATAAGTCTTTGATTTGGTGTCATTTTATCTAACACATTCACCCTTTGTAAGAAAAATTTTTTATTATATAAAAGCGGTTTTTTTTATC
>NZ_JALOAN010000062.1 GCF_023228785.1 Sulfurimonas sp. | reverse complement strand
CAATAAAGTTTAGAATGGAACAAGAAGGTTTAAAACAAAAAGATTTAATTGCTATTGTTGGAAGCAAATCAAGAGTTTCTGAAATTTTAAATCGTAAAAGAAAGCTTACTATTGAGATGATACGAAACTTAAATGAAGCACTTCATATACCAGTTGAGAGTCTTTTTTTAGATTATAAAATTAACTCTGTTTAAATGCCAACAAAACCTAGGAGCTAGTAAATATTCTAGCGAAACTTTATTAGCTCCAGTCAAACATTAGATATTTTTATCCCAAAATCTCTAGTTCATCACTATATTTATGCTCACAAAAAGGCTCATAGCTACTTTTGTATACTGCATAGTGTGCTGATGCTTTATGACCATCGAGTGCTGCTTCATCTCTCCATGACTCTACCGCCATGAACTTTCTTTTATTGTCCTCATATTGAAAAATATCATAAAAAACACAACCATCTTCACGCTTACTAGGCTCAACCATTGCAGTTAGAAGCTCTTTCATTTTTGCTTCACTACCCTCTTTTGCTATAAAAGTTACTCTCTTTGTAATACTACTCATATTAGTTTTCCTTCAATGCTTAAATTTTAATCAGACGATTATATCAAATTTGAGAGAACTATATTATAATCACAAAAAGTATGAAGATTTAGGAGCTTTTTTGGATTTGATTTTACACATAGAAGACCTTATAGAAAAAAATGGTTCAGACTTTGAACTCTCAAAGCTCTTTAAAACCTACATAGAAGAGTACAAATTATCTCTAAAAGAGATATTTAAATCTTGTAGTGGAAAAGACTTTTTAGTAAAACACACAAAAGCACTCGACGCCATCATCTCTTTGATGTACAAAACAGTTCTAAGACAAGTCTTTACAAATTATCTTCCTATGAGGGGCTCTATCCCTATAGCCATTGTAGCCCTTGGTAGTTACGGTAGAGAACAGTTGTGTGTACATAGCGATATAGATTTGCTTATTGTCTATGAAGAAGTTGAAGGCTACAACACCTCTCTAATCATAGAAAAACTCTTCTACTTAGCTCTAGATGCTGGGTTAAAACTTGGGCATAGAGTTCACTCTACAAAGGATCTCTTTAGAGCTTCAAAAGAGGACATAACCATTCGAACTTCTCTTATGGAATCTCGATTTATTACAGGATCTTCATTTACTTGGCAGGCAACTCAAAAAGAACTAACAAAGATAAAATTCTATAAGCCAAAAGAATTTATACTTGCAAAAATCGGTGAAGCAGAGATTAGAAGAGCTAAGTATCCTCCATCAATGCAACCAAATATAAAACAAAGTGCTGGAGGCTTAAGAGATTCTCAACTTCTTTTTTGGATAGCAAGTAGCATCTATTCCATTACAACACTAAAAGATTTGAGTGACAAGCTTTTCTCAGATGAAGAGTATAAAGAGTATCGCATGGCACTAGAGCTTTTGTTTCGCATAAGAAGCGCCCTGCATCTAGTGGCTAAAAAACAAGAAGACAGACTTGCCTTAGAACTTATGCCACAAGTTGCGAAGATATTAGGTTTTAAAGATGAACAAAATATGCTAATAAAAGTTCTTCATGCACAGTGGCGGATAAACAACTTCACTCAAATCTTTGTAAAAAAAATGATAAGACCTTATATAGTGGATTTGAAAAATATTAAAAAACTAAAAGATAGCAGACTGACATCTTGTATCTACCTCTTAGATAACAAACTATACGCCTCTTATAAACTTCAAAATCAAAACATAAACAAACTTTTAAAGCTTATAATCTCTCTTAAGGACAGATTTTACTATTTTGATGCATCTTTTTTAAGAGTGATTACATACGCAAAAATACCATATTCACTCTCCAAAGAAAGCTATTTCCTTATAAAAGAACTACTTAAGAAAGAGCATTCGTACTGCTTTTTAAACCTCTTTTATGATGCGGGCATCTTACACAAACTCTTCTCTAGTTTTAAAAAAGTCTTGCATCTCCCACAGTTTGATGGCTACCATCATTATCCTGTTGATATTCATTCTTTAAAAGCTGTTGAGTCTTTAGAAAACATCAAAGAACCTTTTATAAAAAAACTCTTTGATGATTTAGATGCAAATGATAAACTCATCTTAAAACTGGTAGTTTTACTTCACGACACAGGAAAAGGTCGTAAACAAGATCACTCTGAAGTTGGTGCTAAACTTATAAGCGCTTTTGCAAGTAAATTAAAATTAGATACTAGCTCAATACAGAGAGCTTCAAAACTTGTTAAACACCACATACTCATGAGTAATGTAGCTTTTAAAGAGAATATTCATAATGAAAAAATTCTTTATAAGTTTATGTCAAATATAAAAGATGCAAAGAATCTGACACTTCTTTACATACTTACATACGCAGATATAAATGGCGTTGGAGACTCTACTTACAACTCTTTTAACTCTAAACTTCTTTATGACTTATACCTAATGACCTTAGATGTCTCACAAAATAGCCAAAGAATAACAGATGCAACTAAGAGGCTCATTATAGAAAAGAGAGTTAAAAATCTTGAAGAGTTCAAAATCTTGCCAAAACTACTTCAAACAAAACTGCTTAGAGTTGAATCAAACCTCTTTTTCTTTATGCATAACCCAAAAGAGATTATTGAGATTGCAAAAAAAGCACAAGAAACAAAAGAACACAACTACTTTATATCTACACAAACTTCATTAAGTATTGAAATTTATAGAAAAGTACCCATAAACCTTGGCTTCGCTTTAGCAAGTTTAAGCCATCTAGATGTTGCATCTATGGAGATAGTCACGCTCTTTGATGGAGTCAAATACTTTAAAATAGATTTTATAAAAAATGTTGATGGAGATGAACTACTTGATGTTAAAAATATTTTAAGCAAAGCTTTTGATATGAGCAGACATATAAAGATGAAAGAGATCGATATTGCTAGAGATGAGATTAGCATTGATTGTGAGTATTCACTCACTTTCGCAGAGCTTTGCATCAATACAAAAAATCAAAGAGGTCTCTTAGCCTATATAATGGAGTGCTTTGAGACTCTAGGCATAAATATAGCAACTGCAAAAATCCACTCTACTAAATACAAAGTTAGGGATAATTTCTTAATGGAAAAACAAAACGATATATGCCATAATGTTGCAAAAATTTATGAACTATTGTGTAAGGATTGATTGGAATGTGCGGAATTGTTGGTTATATTGGAAAAAGAAATACTAAAGAAATTTTATTAGATGGACTAAAAGAGTTAGAGTATAGAGGTTATGATTCAGCTGGGATCGCGGTGCTTCAAAATGGTGAATTTTCAAACTATAAAGCCATCGGAAAACTTGTTAATTTAGAAGAAAAAACAAAAGACTTTGTAACTAATGGTTTTGCAGTTGGGATCGGTCACACTCGTTGGGCTACTCATGGAAAACCAACTGAACTAAACGCTCATCCACATTTAGGTGAGAGTTCTTATGTGGTTCACAATGGCATCATAGAAAACTATGCCGTCTTAAAAAAAGAGTTAGTTGCAAGTGGTGTTAAATTTTTAAGCCAAACAGATACAGAAGTAATAGTCCATCAATTTGAGAAAAACCTAAAAAACTCTAAGAGTGCTTTTGATGCATTCTCAAAAACTATAAAAGAGTTAGAGGGTGCTTACGCAATTCTTCTTACTACAAAATCACAACCAGACACTATATTTTTTGCAAAAAATGGCTCTCCTATGCTTGTTGGGATCAACGATGAAGATGAGAAGTTTTTTGCATCTTCAGATACTCCACTTATTGGTCAAGCTAAAGAGGTAAACTACTTTGAAGATGGGGATTTTGGTTTTGTAAACTCTTCCACAATTGCCATATTTGACAGAGATTTAAATGAAAGAAAACCAAGCTTTAAAAAACTAACAGAGGACAAACTCTCAGCTCAAAAAGATGGTTTTAGATTTTTTATGGAAAAAGAGATCTATGAGCAGAGTCATGTTATTGCAGATACAATGATGGGAAGACTAAGTGACAGTGAGATTATTTTCGATGAGTTAGACAAAAATTTGTTTGATGGCATAAATGAGATAAAACTCTGCGCTTGTGGAACTTCTTACCACTCTGCTATTAGTGCCTCTTACCTTTTTGAGAGATACTCAAAAATTAGAACCTCAGTTGAGATAGCAAGTGAGTTTAGATATAGAGATCCAATAATGAGCAAAGATACTCTCTTTGTTGTCATCTCTCAAAGTGGAGAGACTGCCGATACGCTAGAGACTCTAAAGATGGCAAAAGCAGCCAATTTAAAAACACTTGTAATCTGTAATGTTGATAACTCATCAATGGTAAGACTAGCTGATGCTTGTATCTTAACAAGAGCTGGGATCGAAAAAGGCGTGGCTTCTACTAAAGCTTTTGCTACACAGGTTACAATATTTTGGATGCTAAGTTTATATGTTGCAAAACTTAAAAATTCTATGGATAAAGAAGAGCTTACAAAGCATATTTCACTCCTTCGTGAGATCCCAAGTTCTGTTCAAGTAAGCGATGATATGCATGAGAAATTAAAAAGACTCTCTAAAAGATATTTGCATGGCCACGGGTTTTTCTTTATAGGCAGAGATATTTTTTACCCTCTTGCACTCGAAGGTGCTCTAAAATTAAAAGAGATCTCGTACCTTCATGCTGAGGGTTACCCTAGTGGAGAGATGAAACATGGCCCCATTGCCCTTGCAGATCCTGAACTTTTCACAATAGCACTCCTTCCAGAACATATGCTTTATGAGAAATCAAGAAGTAATGTAGAAGAACTTAGTGCAAGAGACTCTACTATTTGTGCGATTAGTTCATTAGAGTTTGACAAAGCAGATGATTTCATAGAGATAAGAAAGTGTTCTCACTATATGTTAGAGTTTTTTGAGATGATGGTAGTTGTGCAACTCCTAGCATTAGAGATCTCTATTAGACTTGGAAATGATGTTGACATGCCACGAAATTTAGCTAAAAGTGTTACTGTTGAATAAGATTACTAACGCTATATAACTAAGTATAAGCATTTATTATATGTTTATGAAAATTTCACTTTAAATTTATTTTTTTTTGGTTACTATCTAGGTTAAATTATAAATTTAGCTAAAAGTGATGCTTTCATGAAAACAAAACTAAAACTTCTTTTTATTGTAGCTGGTATGCTACTAGCACTTACAGCCGCAACTATTATCAATGTATCACTGAATTTTAGAGACTACAGCATAAAGAGTGCAACAGAAAAAGCAAAACTTACTGCCACCATAGTAAAAGATGGTCTAACCGCTCATATGGTTAACCATATTATGGATAAAAGAGAATACTTTATGAATCAGATCTCTGCTAATAATAAAGAGGTAAAAGCTCTTTGGTTAGCTAGAAGCGAAAATGTCATTCAACAATACGGAGAAGGCTCAAATGAAGAAACCGTTAGAGATGAAATCGACAGCAAAGTTTTAGAGACTGGCGAGACTATTAAAAAAATCATAGAAAATGCAGAGGAAACTACACTTAGAGTTACTATTCCCTATAAAGCCACAGTAGATGGTGGAAACACAAACTGCCTCAGTTGTCATGATGTTAAAAGAGGAGATACCCTTGGTGTAATTAGTATGGAATTTGACATCAGTGATATGCGTGCAAGTGGAATGATTACCATCTTAAAGATTCTTGGTATCAACCTAATTTTTTTAATCATAGTTCTTGTCATGTTAAATCGTTATGCAACCCCTTTTATGCAACTCTTCTCTACTATGCAAAACGGTATTAAAAAAGCATATAGTGGAGACTTCTCTCATAAGTTTGAGACAACTTTAGGGGGGGATGCTAAGAAAATTACTGAGCAATTAAACACTCTTTTTGCAAAGATGCAAAAAACATTTGGAGAGATAAAACTAAATCTTGGAACTTTTATACCTCAAGGAAGTGTCTCTTCATCAGATCCACTTCATGAAGCTAATACAATTATAAATGAACTCTCTGATGTTTATAAGTTTAAAAAAACAATAGAGTTAGATGCAAATAAATCAGAAGTCTATAATAGAATTATAGATATATTTAAACTAAAGTATAATTTAAAATGTTTTGCTTTTTATGAGTTAAACAACAGAGCAAATGAACGAAAGCTCTTTTATGCAACCGATGAAGAAGCTTTGATTTGTCAAGAAAAAATCAACAAAGATGCACAACTTTGTCGTGCAAACAGAACTAAAAGCGTAACTGTATCAACAGAGTTTCCAAACCTTTGTCAAGCATGTTTATCAGAGAAACAAAACTATGTTTGTATTCCTTTTGTTATCAACAACGATATCTCTCTAACAGTCTCTTTTATAGGAGAGGATGAAACAGAAGTTGAGAGAATTAAAAGCTGTGTAAGTAGTATAAAACACTACTTTGAAGCTGCAAAACCAGTTATAGAGAGTCAGATCCTTATGGAGAAACTAACAGACACTTCGTTAAGAGATGGTATGACTGGACTTTATAACAGAAGATTTTTAGAAGAGCTTATAGATCAAATCATGCACCAAGCAAATAGATTAAAAGAGACTTACTCCGTGATGATGCTAGATGTTGACTTTTTCAAAAAAGTAAATGACACTTATGGGCATGATGTAGGCGATAGAGTAATTATTGCCATAGGTAAGCTGCTTCAAGAAAGCATCCGTGAATCAGACTTAGCCATCAGGTATGGTGGAGAAGAGTTTATAGTGATGTTGCATAATGCAAGTGTTGAGGGAACCGAAGAGATAGCTAAAAAAATCCACTCTAAATTTGGAGAGCTAGTCTTTGATGTTGGAGTTGGAGAGACTTTACAAAAAACTCTAAGTATAGGTATATCAATGTTTCCAAAAGATGGAGATACTATCTGGAAGTGTATTAAGTTTGCAGATACTGCACTATATGTTGCAAAAACAACTGGAAGAAATAAGATAGTCCATTATGACAAGAAGATGGCAGAGAGCCAAGATCGAGAGTGTAAAATAAACTGTGTAAACCCACCTTCTATCTCTAAATTACTTAGTGTATTTTGACACAATTTCGCTGAAAAAGATACTAAGTTGAGGATAAATCTCATA
>NZ_JALOAN010000061.1 GCF_023228785.1 Sulfurimonas sp. | reverse complement strand
AGTTAAGGCCTACGCACTTCATGCTCCGAGCAACTACTCAGTTTATGGTGGTAAGGCTACACTTGCACTAGAGAGTGGTGATTTTAAGTATGGTGGATTTTTTCACTATATGCAAACAGATGAAAAATTAGTTCAAAATAAAGATGGTTCACTTATCGATACGAAGGCATATGTAGAGCTTGATGGTTATAATCTTGGGATTGGATATATCCAAACAGGAAAAGATGGCGGTTGGGGTTCTGCTTATAAGGGTGGTGAAAATGTTACACCTTTTGAAGAAGGAGATAAACTCTACAACTATATAGCGATAGATACTCGAACTCCATACATAACTCTTTCTAAAAATGTTATGGGGCTTAGTCTTAGTGCTATTTATGGTCATAGTACTTATAAGCTACCTGATTCTCTATCTCTTAGCAGTACTAACTACAAGCAGAGTGAGTTTTGTTTATGGGCAGGTTATGACATCACTAAGAGTCTAAATCTTAGTGCCATTCTTACAATTATAAATGAAGATGAAAAAGATCTTGGGCATAACTCTACTGACTTAACTCAAGTTAGTACTACTCTAGCTTACAAATTTTAATCCTCTTCTAATTCTCCTCAAAAAAGAGATGCACGCGAAGGCATCTCTTTTACTCCTATAAAAATTGAATTTAATCAATATTAATTGTATACTACAGCCACTTTTGTAAATGGAGCTAAAAGGGAATGTTTACCACTCAAAGCATTATAATATTTTCATACCTCATCATTGTACTGCTTATCGGTATCTGGGCAGGTCGTGGTGTTAAAGATATCAAGGATTATGCTGTAGCTTCAAAGTCATTTGGAACTATGGCTATCTTTGCAACTCTTAGTGCTTCTTTTATTGGTGGCGGTTTTTCTATGGGTAATGCTGAGAAGGTTTTTTTAGTTGGGATCTCAAATATTGTAGCTCTTTGGGGATTTAGCGTAAAAGAGATCTTAGTGGCAAAATATATCGCTCCAAACATCAAACACTACCCTGATGCCATATCTATAGGCGACATTATGGAACCAGCTTATGGAAAAGAGTCTAGGATTTTTGCAGGCGTTTTTGGTGTGATTTTAAGTGCAGGAATTCTTGGCGCTCAAATAGGTGCGATGGGATATATTTTTAATCTTTTTTTAGGACTTGACCGCTCAACTGGTATCATACTAGGTCTTAGCATCGTAATTATCTACTCAACTATAGGAGGAATGAGAGCTGTTGTTTGGACGGACATTGTTCAGTTTATAGTTCTCTCTGTTGGTATTCCACTCACTCTTTACTTTGGTATAGAGTATCTAGGTGGTTGGGGTGAAGTTGTTCAAGCGGTACCAGCAAGTCACTTCACTATCTCACTTGAGCCTATGGCGCTTATTGCTCTTATCTCACTTTTTCTTACATTTTTACTAGGTGAAACTTTAGTTCCACCCTATGTTCAAAGACTCCTTATTGGTAAAGAAAATCATAATGTAAAAAGAGGAACAATGCTTAGCGGACTTTACTCTATTCCATTTTTTCTAGTTACTGGATTGATAGGTCTTGTAGCCCTTGCTATGCAACCATCTCTAGATGCAAACCTTGCTATGCCTTATGTCATTCAAGAAGCACTTCCTCCTCTACTTCAAGCTGTAGTTATCTCAGCTATTATCTCTATCATTATGTCTTCAGCAGATTCATTTTTAAATGCAGCTGCAATCGCTTTTAATAACGACATCATAAAACCCATATTAAAGAACCCACTTAGTCAAGAAGCGGAACTTAAACTTGCACGTATGACTACTTTAGCTGTTGGTATCATAGCGGTTATATTTGCACTCTCTATTGATAGTGTTTTAGATATTCTAATCTACTCCTATAACTTTTGGGCACCTACTACCTTAGTTCCATTAGCTGCTGCTTTACTTGGTTTAAAACTTAGCAAAAAACGCTTTATAGCAGGTGCTTCAGCTGGCATCATCACTACACTTGTCTGGAGCAACCTTTTAGGCTCTCCTCTTGGGATCGATGGTTTAGTAGTGGGGACTTTGGCTAACTTCATAGCTTTTTTCTCTATAGATAAAGCAAATGCTAAAGCAAGAAAGTAACTCTAAGATATGAAAAACACAAGCCTTTTAGATCAATTTCGCTCATTTTACATAAGAAACTATCCAAATGATATGGAGACTCACATCGAGTACTTTGCTATCTTTGGCGGCCTTGGATTTGAAGTTGACACAACACAACCCATCTCTTTTCTTATAGAAGATCTCATATTAGAAAACTTTACTTATCTAAATGCAAAGATGGAAGATCTAACTCTTGGCAGTCCCATAAACAAAAGACTTCTTCATGCTCTAGCTGTTGGCGATAGAAGGATTTTTTCTGCTTTTAATAGAGCTGGACTTAACAACGGAAATGGAGGAGCAGCACTTAACTATCTTCAAGAGCGAGGCTTAGTTCAGATCGAGTACTCAAGAGAAGAAAGCAACAAAAGCCCTAACCAAAAACACAAACTAAAAAGAGAGTTAGCAAGACAAAGAATTTCGCATAAAGTACTCTTTACTCACCCATTTATAAGGTTTTGGTTTTATTTTATATATCCCAATATCAGAGATATAAGAAATAAAAAGTATGAGAGACTATTTAAGAGTCTTGAACAAAGACAAAACAGCTATACAAGCCTTGTTTTTGAAGAGCTATCAGAAGTTCTACTAAACTATAATTTGCGTGACGCTCAGATCATTAGCTCGGGAAGTTACTGGGATGCGAAGATAGAGATAGACATTTTAACTATTACAGATAATGACAAGATCTATGTAGCTGAATGCAAATGGACTAACCATGTGGTTATCAAAAAAGAGTGGCATAAACTTATGCAAAAGTGTGAGAAACTTGGTATTGAGCCTTCTCAAATCATTCTTTTTTCAAAAAGAGGTTTTTCCAAAGAGTTAAAGCAGATGCAAGGGAAAAAATTAGCACTCTATAGTAGTGATGACTTTGAAGTTCTCTTAAAAAACACCTCAAGCGATGAACTTATAGATTCTCTTTTTTAAAAGTTTAGCTAACTTCTCTTAGTGTTGTATACGCTTCTTGCAAGAGTTGAAACTTTTGTGTGTAGTGTTCTATCATAGTAGGATTTTCATGAACTATCTTATCTGGATGATAAGCTCTTGCTAACTTTTTATAGTTTCTCTTTAGTAGATCAGCACTAGCTCCAATAGGGCACTCTAGGAGTCTATAAAGCTCTGCTAAATGGTTTTGTTCTTCTTCTCTACAAAGATCTCCAAAAGTATAATTTGCAAAATCACTATAGAGTTTACTTAAGAAATGATTGTCATAACTATATTCTAAATGGTAGTGGAGCACATCTTTTTTGTTGAGTGTTCGCTCTAGTCTTGCCTTTGCTTTATGATCTCTCACGTCTACAACTAAAGAGACATCAGTACCTCTCTCTACATAGACTTCAAGTTGTGAGCGAAAGTAGCTAAGCACCCATGAATTAGGGCTCTCTAGTGTTATTAAAACTGTATTTTTATCATAAGCGTATAGATTCACTTTTACTTTTAAAGTAGCATCTAGTTTTTTTAATTCTATCTTTATAGGTTGAGTTCCAAACTTTAGCATTGAGCGTAAAAAAAACCTATGATCATACTCATGTGTAGAGGCATGATGTTGTGAGAGCTCTTTTAAAAATTCATCTCTTACCTCTGTTAATGTCTCGTTTCTAAAGACCAAAACAGACTTCGATAAAAACAGCATACCTCTTGAATGATGGTTTAAAAAGTTTTTCATCCACTCTCTATTTAGTGTGTCAAAACAAGTTGTGATAAGAATAAGATTGTTACGCAAAACAATGTCCATAAACCCACCCCTTTGAGATATTTTACTCTTCATCTAGCAAAAAAAGTTCCACATAGACAAATGGTTAAAGCCAAATATTATCTAAAAGCCTAGTTGTTCCTACCTTAGCTTCAACTAAAACCACACTATTGCCTAGCTCAACCTCTTTTATCACTTCAAAATTACGATTTAAAATCTCTACATAAAAGATCTCAAGAGGACTAAGGATCTCTCTCATCTTTTGCACTATCTCATCTCTATCTCTAATATTTTTAGAAACTAGTTTAGCACAAAGATGAAGTGATTGTGGGATCTTAAGTGCCTCTTGTCGCTCCTCTTTTGAGAGATAAGCATTTCTACTACTAAGGGCAAGTCCATCACTCTCTCTTTGAGTCTCAACCGCTACAATCTCTACATCCATAAAAAATTGTTCAACCATTAATTTTATGAGATACAACTGCTGTGCATCTTTTTTACCAAAGTAGGCTTTTGTTGGATTTACTAGATTTAAGAGCTTCATCACTACGGTTAATACACCATTGAAATGCCCTGGACGGCTAGATCCTTCAAGTACAAAGCCACGAACACAAGGCGCTAAGATACTAACTTCATCATCTCTATAAATCTCATCAACAGATGGAAAAAACAAAACATCAACACCACTTAACTCGCATATTTTTTTATCGGCTTCATCTCTCTTAGGATAAATGCTCAGATCTTCACCCTTTAAAAACTGAGTAGGATTTAAAAATACTGAGACCACAACTATCTCATTTTCTTCTCTTGCTTGTTTTATAAGTTTTGCATGTCCTTGATGCAAAGCACCCATAGTTGGGATAAAACCTATTTTTTTATCTATATTTTTGACATACTCTTTTAGCTCTTTTACTGTTGTGATAATCTTCATTTTAAGCCTCTTTTTTATATAATCGCAATTATACACTATTGGACTATTTTATGGATAATTATGAATACACAGAACTATTAAAACACTTAAGCCTAAAGATGAAAAACATTACAGGTGTTGTAGAACCTGACAAACTTAGCTCAAGACTAGATGCCATTGAAGAAGAAGAAGCTTCTCAAGATTTTTGGAATGATGCCACTTACGCTGCAAAGATTCAAAAAGAAAAAACTCAATGTCAAAGAAAACTAGATAAGTATAAAAAGGCAAGCGAAGCACTCCAAGATGCAAAAGATCTCTATGAGATGGCAAAAGAAGAAGCAGATGAAGAGACTATAGAAGCTTGTTTTAACGATAGTGAGAAACTTGAAGAACTGATTTTAAACATGGAAGTAGAAGTACTCCTTAGTGGCGAGACTGATGCTAATAATGCAATTTTATCTATCCATCCAGGAGCGGGTGGAACAGAGTCCCAAGACTGGGCAGAGATGCTGCTTCGTATGTACAAACGCTGGGCTGAGAGACGAGGCTTTGGAGTTGAAGTTTTGGACTACCAAGCTGGAGATGAAGCAGGCATCAAAGACGCTTCTATCATCATAAAAGGCGAAAATGCTTATGGCTACTTAAAAGTAGAAAACGGTATCCATAGACTTGTTCGCATCTCCCCTTTTGACTCAAATGCAAAAAGACATACCTCTTTTACTTCTGTTATGGTCTCTCCAGAGATTGATGATGATATAAACATAGTAGTAGAAGATAAGGATATCCGCATAGACACATATCGCTCAAGCGGTGCAGGCGGTCAGCATGTCAACAAAACAGAGTCAGCTATTCGTATCACGCACATTAAAACTGGTGTAGTAGTTCAGTGCCAAAACGACAGATCTCAGCACAAGAATAAAGCAACTGCTATGAAGATGCTAAAGTCTCGCCTATATGAGCTAGAACTAGATGCCCAAAAAGCTGAAGCAGATGGAGTGAGTAAGAGTGAGATAGGTTGGGGACATCAGATCCGCTCTTATGTTATGCAACCATATCAGCAGATAAAAGACTCAAGAAGCAACGAAGCATATTCAAATGTATCTGGAATTTTAGATGGAGATCTAGACAAAATGCTAGAGGGTGTTTTGATATCTATGAACAAAGTATAAATAAACCCTCAATGCATTCCACCTCAGGAGAGGATGGAACGAGAAAGGATAGATATTATTCTTCTTCTTTCTTTCTCACAAAACTATAACCCAAAAAGCCAACACCAAAGATCATAGCTCCAATTGTTAAGTATTTCATCTGCTTAGCTTGAAAGTTTTTCAACTCTTCTACATACTTAGTTCCATCGGGTTGAGCTTTTTTACTTGAACTAGTTCCTGATCCACCAGCTACTTTTGCTTCCATCCTAGCTACATTTAATGCAGCTAATTCATTCTCTGTATAAGCTTCTTTTGGAGTGAGCCAAAAATGTACAACAAAACCAACAAGAAGCATCAAGCTACCCGCAACTCTAAAAAGCACTATCTTATGTTTTTTTAAAAATCCCAAAATCATTCCTCTACTTAAGCATTCATAATGCAAATTATGTCAAAATCACGGTATGAATTTACTTAAAGAATTTTATCTTAACGATAGTTGCTCATATCTTAAGAACAAAAACCAAACTACTCACTACAAGGTTATAGAAAACTGTGATGAAACACAATGTCTTTCACTTATACAAAGAGGTTATAGAAGATTTGGCAAGATGTATTTTAGACCTATTTGCAAGGATTGCGATGAGTGTAAAAGCATAAAGATAGATGTTAAAAACTTTGAGTTTTCAAAATCCGATAGAAGAGTTATGAGAAAAGCTAAAGATATAAAAAGTTATATCCAAACTCCTAGCATGACAAAAGAGCATCTCAGACTATTTGACAAGTACCATCTCTATATGAAAGATAAAAAAGGTTGGGAACACTCTTATGTAAATCCTCAAAATTACTATAGTTCTTTTGTAAATGGTCATAATGGTTATGGATATGAGATTTTATACTATGACCAAGAGAGGCTTATTGGGGTAGATCTTATAGATATTCTTGAAGATGGTATATCTTCTATCTATTTTTATTATGATCCTCATTACAGTAGTTACTCTTTAGGCAAACTCTCACTTCTTTATGAAATTGAGTTTGCCAAGACACAAAAAATGGACTGGATTTATCTAGGCTATTATGTAGAAGATTGTGATTCACTCTCTTATAAAGCTCTATATAAGCCCTATCTAACGCTTAAAGGAAGACCTGAAGAGGGTGAAGACTTTAGTTGGATTTAGACAACTCTTCTACTTGAGAGTGTAAATCTAACTGTGTAAACCTTAAAAATTGAATTTATTTGATATAGTCATCAAGTGAATTATTTATAAGGATTTACACATGAGTTTGATAAACCACGAAGAGCTAAAAAAGCAAATTA